>JALYHX010000706.1 GCA_030776305.1 Myxococcota bacterium | reverse complement strand
GGGAATAGGCGGTTGAGGTAGGTGACAAACAGCGTGGGATAAATCGCCATATCGAAAATGGAAGCGACCAGCGAGAGCCAAGCTTCCTGAAATCCCCAAAACTTGCCCATGGCGCGGCGGACCCAGGCGTAGTAGCCGCCCTCGTCGGGTACGGCCCCGGCGAGCTCCCCGACCATGAGTGCGGTCGGCAGGCTCCAGACGATCGGTGTCACCACGAGCAACAGCAGCGCACCGCCATATCCGACCGACGACACCAGCTCCTCGAGTCCGTACGGACCGCCGGAGACCATGAAATACGTCGCCGTGACGAGCGGCAGGAGCCCCAGGCCGCGCGCGCGCTGCCGGCCCTTGTGGCATGCGCTCGCGGACTTCAGATTCACACGAAGTCAGCGCCTATTCGTGCACGAGCTCATTGTCCCCGGACATGATTCGGAGTCGCCTCGGGAAGAGGCGCGTCGAGCTCGCAACCGCCTTTCTCGACCTCCCGGAAATAATGCTCCAGGTCCGGTGCGTTGGTCACCGGCATCAGGTATTCGACGGGGGAGGTTCCGACGATACGAATCGCACCGAATAGTTGCCTCGACCTCACTGCGTCCCGCACATGCGCGTCGGTTTCGCCGAACCATTCCGCAGCGTCGGCGAGCTTCACGCGCGGCCGGTTGGTCCAAACGTACTCGATAAGCTCGCGGGAGGTCGTGGCCATGTTGGGCATCTAGCCCGGACACGGCCCAGCGTCGACACTGGTCGTTCGCAACTGTTCGATGGCCCGCCGAATGCGCTCGCCGGGGTCCAGGGCACGGGCCGCGGTCGTGGCAGGGCAATGATCACAAAGTCGTCGCCGCCGTACCGCAAAAGCGAGATACCGATACGACCCGCGCCGACAAATGTGCCATTCGTAGATCCGAGGTCCTCGATGCAGAAGCCACCACGTGGTTTCACCCGGGGATCGAGACCTTCCGCAAAACCATTCTGCACTGGCGCCGCGAGGTCCTTGCGCCCGAACGAGGGCCACAACGGCATGACCGACGGCTTCAACGGCAATGCGAAGCGGGTCAAACGTCGAGCCGACAGCTTCAGGGACTATCGACTCAGACTCCTGAACGCGTGTGCCCAAGCTGACTTGAAGGCCCCTCCCACGCTCGAGTGAGAAAAGCCCCAGAACAGCCCATATCATTGATGTGCGAACGGAGGGAATTGAACCCTCACGGGAGTTACCCCGCCAGAACCTGAATCTGGTGCGTCTGCCAATTCCGCCACGTTCGCGTGGGTCCGAGAGGGTGCAGGCGTAACCGTCCAACTTCTCCCAGTCAAGCAAACGAGCGCCGGTCGCCGCCATGCGCGCTACGGCCTCCTCGACCGCTTCCCGGAAGGGGCTGCCGGCGCCGGCGAGATTGTCACCGAAGGGCCGCGCGCGATATTGTACCTGCACCCCCCATGCGCAAGCATCGCCTCCCTGCCCTCGCAGCGGCCTCCGCATGCCTTGCGCTTGCCGCCCTCGCTTCTCCGGCCTTTGCTCAGTCTGATGCAGACCGCGCGACGGCTCGCTCCCTCGGCGGAGATGGACAGCAAGCGCTCGACAGCAAGGACTACAAAACCGCTGAAGACCGCTTCCGCCGCGCCGAGTCACTCGTGCACGCTCCAACGCTTATGCTCGGTCTTGCCCGTGCCCTCGCCGGCCAGCGCAAGTATGTCGAAGCCCAGGAGACGTACAATCGCATCATCCGCGAGGGGCTCCCCCCGACGGCATCCGACACGTTCAAGAGAGCCCTGGCTGACGCAAAGAAGGAAGTGGAGGGTGTCTCCCCGAAAATAGGGGGCGCCACCATCACGGTCCACGACGCCGGCGGGGCTGAAGTGCTGTCGGTGAAGGTTTTACTCGATGGGTCGCAGGTCAATACCGCCTCGCTCGGCGTGCGTCGATCCATAGATCCCGGCTCACACGTCTTGCAGGTGAGCGCTGACGGATACAAAGGCGCGGAGCTTCATTTCGATGTTCCCGAGGGCGGGTCGGTCGACGAACCCGTGACGCTCGATGCGGTTTTGAACGCCCGGACCCCCGAGCCACCGCCTGGCCCCCCGGCTGCCCCTTCTGGATCGGAACCGTCCGGCGCGTCGAGCCCATCGCCGGGCAGGGGCGGAGCTCGGGCCGCCTTACCATGGGTCGCCTTCGGCGTCGGCGGTACGGGGCTCATCATCGGCGCAGTCGCCGGCTTCGTCGCCATGGGCAAACACTCGGACCTGGCCGTGCACTGCCCGGTTGGATGTCCGGCGAACCAACAGGACAACGTCGACAGCTACCATACGGTGGCGACCCTATCGACCGCCGGATTCATCGTCGGCGGCGCCGGCATCGTCGCGGGCGTCGTGCTCCTCGTCACCCAGCCGAATCGGGAGACCGCATCGGCGCATGTGCCGCAGGCAGGGCTGCACGTGGTTCCGCGGATCGGGCTGGGCTCGATCGGCGCGACGGTCGAGTTCTAGAGTCGACGCGAACGCCAAGGCTCGCTATACGCGCGCTTACCCTTCGCGCCATGATCGAGGCCCTCGTCTTCCGCCGCGTGCGCGCGATTGATCCGGCGATCGCGCTCGATGCCGAAGTCGACGTCGTCGTAGAGAACGGCCGCATCACCCGCCTCGGGCGCGACGCAGCCACGGATTTCGTTCCGGGCGATCGCGTGCGTGTCATCGAACGCTCGGGTGCCTGGCTTCTGCCGGGACTGGTGGATATTCACGCTCACCTTCGAGAGCCTGGTTCCGAGCACAAGGAGGATGTCGCGAGCGGTCTGCGTGCCGCCGCGGCTGGCGGTTTCGTCGATGTCTGCTGCATGCCAAACACGCGGCCCGTGAACGATTCGCGGGTGGTTACCGAGATGCTGGTAGCCAAGGCACGAGAGCTGAGCGGTGTCCGGCTGCACCCAATCGGTGCGATCACCGTCGGCCAGCGCGGTGAGCAGCTCACTGAAATGGCAGACATGAAAGACGCCGGGGCCGTGGCCGTCAGTGACGACGGACGATGCGTGACGAGCAGCGAAGTCATGCGACGGGCGCTCGAATACGCGTCGACGTTCGACCTTCCGGTCATCCAACACGCCGAAGATCACGCCCTCACCGACGGCGCACAGATGCACGAAGGCGCCATATCGACGCGGCTCGGCTTGCGCGGTTGGCCGCGTGTCGCCGAGGACGTGATCGTCGCGCGAGACGTCCTTCTGGCAGAGTACGTCGGGGCGCGATACCACGTGGCCCATGTCTCGACGATGGGTGCCGTCCGCATCGTACGCGAGGCAAAGTCGCGCGGAGTTGCCGTGACCGCCGAGGTCACACCCCACCATCTTCTGCTGACGGATGCGGCGCTGCTCGGCTACGACACCGCGTGCAAGGTGAACCCACCGCTGCGCGAGCCGCAGGACGTGGAGGCGCTTCGCTGCGGCCTGGTCGACGGGACGATCGATTGCGTAGCGACGGATCACGCGCCGCATGGGGTTCTCGACAAGAACGTCGAGCTGGCGCAGAGCGCGCCCGGAATGATTGGGCTCGAGTTGTGCGTTCCGCTGCTGCTGGGCCTGGTGCGCGAAGGCGTGCTGCCCCTCGCGCGGCTGATCGATGCATTGACGGCAGCCCCAGCCCGCGTCGTCGGGATCGACACACCGACCCTGCGGGAAGAGTCGCGGGCCGACCTCGTTCTAATCGATCCGCGTGCGCGCTGGACGATCGAGCGCGCTCGGCTCAAAAGCAAGAGCTTCAATACCCCATTTGCAGGCCACAGCGTCGAGGGTCAGATCGTGCTCACGCTTTGCGCCGGCCGAATCGTGCACGAAATGGAGTCCCCGTGAGCGACGAACGCGCGTGGCTGGTACTGGCCGACGGCGCCACTTTCGAGGGGCGACCGTTTGGAGCGCGAGGCACGGCCGCCGGCGAGGCCGTCTTCACCACCGCCATGACCGGCTACCAGGAAATCCTGACGGATCCGTCGTACCACGGACAAATCGTCACGATGACGGCGCCCGAGATTGGCAATGTCGGCGTGAACGCCGACGACTCGGAAGCGGTGGGAACGAAACCTAGCGTAGCGGGCTTCGTAGTACGCGACGCGAGCCCTGTCGCGTCGAACTGGCGGTCGGAGCAATCGCTCGACGCATATCTCGCTCGTCACGGCGTGGTGGGGATCACCGACGTCGACACGCGAGCCCTCGCGCGACGTCTGCGCGACCGGGGCTCACAGAACGGGGCCATCGGCGCTGGTCCGGTGGAATCGTTGCTCCGAGTCGCGCGCGAAGCCCCGGACATGAACGGCCTCGACCTCGTGCGGTTCGTCACGCCGAAACAACCTTACTCATGGAGCGAGGGCCGAGGCGTCTGGGCAACGTCCCCCCCGCGGTCCCCCGAGCACCACGTCGTGGTTTTCGATTTTGGTATCAAGCGCAACATCCTCCGATGCCTCGCGGACAGCGGATGTCGACTCACGGTCGTTCCTGCAAGCGCGACCGCCAGCGACGTGCTGGCCTTGCGACCGGACGGCGTCTTCTTGTCGAATGGTCCAGGCGACCCCGCACCCGTGACGTATGCCATCGAGACCATCCGCGGATTGCTTGGGCGCCAGCCGCTTTTTGGCATATGCCTCGGCCATCAGCTCCTGGCACTGGCGCTCGGAGCTAAGACGTACAAACTGAAGTTCGGCCATCGTGGTGCGAATCAGCCGGTGAAGGACATCGCGACGGGTCGCGTCGAAATCACGACGCAAAACCACGGTTTCTGCGTCGACCTCTCGACACTGCCGCCGGGCACTACGTCCACGCACGTCCATCTCAACGATGGAACGTCCGAGGGGCTGTCCGTGCCGAGCCTGCGCGCCTTCAGCGTTCAATACCACCCCGAAGCCGCCGCCGGTCCCCACGATGCGCTCTACATGTTCGAGCGATTCATCGAGTCGATGAGGCGTCCGTGATGTGCTAGGGCCAAGCGCCCCCACACGCCATGCCTGCGCGCAAGATTCACTTCGTCAGCCTCGGCTGCGTCAAAAATCGGGTCGATACCGAGGTGATGCTTGGCGTCGCTGCGGCCGAAGGCTGGCAGCTGATGGACGAGCCCGACGATGCAGAGGTCATCGTCGTGAACACGTGCGGCTTCATCGGGGAGGCGAAAAAGGAATCTATCGACACGATTTTCGAGCTCGCGGAGTACAAAAAATTCGGCGCCTGCAAAACGCTCGTCGTCGCCGGATGCCTTTCACAGCGGTACCCGGCGGCCCTCGCGGCGAAGATGCCCGAAGTCGACCACTTCCTCGGCTCCAGCGACATGTTGAAGCTGGCGCGAGTGCTCTCCGGAGGGGCCGACCGAATGCTCGTCGGCAACGCCGCCGATTGGGTCGTGCGCGCGAGCGACCCCCGCAACGTCACGCAATCGCGATCGAGCGCGTGGCTCAAGATCGCCGAGGGGTGCAACCGCACGTGCTCTTTCTGTGTCATCCCTCAGATTCGGGGCAAACAGCGATCGCGCACGGCAGACGACGTCGTCGCCGAGGCCGAGCGCCTCGTCGATAGCGGCGCCATCGAGCTCAACCTCGTATCCCAAGACACCGTTTCGTACGGGCGAGACCTGCCGCGGGAGGAGCGCGAAGCTTTGCCGGCACTCGTGCGGCGCGTCGCGGACGTCCGCGGTGTGCGGTGGGTG
>JALYHX010000705.1 GCA_030776305.1 Myxococcota bacterium | reverse complement strand
GCAGAACCCAATGGGGTCTTCGAGTGCCCCCCAGAACTTGTCGAGCGCAACGTATTTGCCTCGGAGAATTCCGTCGACGTCGAAGCCACCGACCTTGACGCGCCGGATGCCGTGTTCCGCAAATGCGTCTCTCAATTGCTTTGCGTCCATGGGGTGGAGCGTACTGTCCCTGCCCTGGCTTGTCTGCGGTCCGGCGAGCCAGTAGTTTGACCGCAATCGCATGCAGTCGGGTATTCGGAGCGATGACCCCCTGGCCCGTCGGATCGGAGTCTACGGGTGGGGCGTGGTGGCGCCCGGCGCCTCTGACGTGCGCGCGCTCGAGACGCTGCTCAGCGAGGGCCGCACGGCGCTTGGTCGGCATTCGGGACCCGCCCTCGGCCATGGACTCTTCGTCGTCGGTGAGCCCGACTTCTCGTTCGACGACTACGCGGGGTGGATCGCGGAGCGCCACGGTGAGGCCTACGTGGCGCGAATGCGGAGCAAAATGGGCGACAACGTGCAGTTCGCCGTGGCCGCCACCATTCAGGCGCTCGAATGCGATCCGCGCCTCGAGCGGATCGTGCGCGACCTCGACGAAAAATGCCAAGTGCTGATTGGTTCGGGCGTCGGCGATCTGCCCGAAAGCTATCGCGCAGCTACGTCGCTCGCACGGGCCACACGCACGTGGAACCGCTTCTGGGCGCAGCCGGCGCGTTGCGCGGCACGTCGACGGTTCGAGTGCGAGAGGATGCTTCCTCCGGGCGAGGAGCCTCCCGCTGATCCTGCTCCGCTGCCGGTCGACAGCGATGTGCGCTTCGACGCCGTCACTTCGTGGGAGGCGTACTGGGCGAACCACTCCGACCAGTTGCGGGCATTGCTGGAACGCTTCGCCGCCATCGAACGAATGAACGCGGACGACGAAGACGATGAAAAGGCGGCGATCAGCGCAATCCGCAAGCGCGTGCGCGCTCACAGAGCCCTCCTCGAAGAAGTCGGTTGCCCGGAGCCTCCGTGGACCGCGGTCAACCCGAACCTGATGTGGAACATCCAGAACGCTCCGGCAGCCCAGATCACGATGCTGTGCGGTGTCCACGGAGCGGCATGGGCTCCCGTCGGCGCATGCTCCACGTTCGGCGTGGCGCTCAAATGCGGCCGCGATGCGATCCAGCGCGGCGAGGCGAAGATAGCGATCGTCGGGACGACGGACCCGCGCCCCGATCCCGCGCTCATCGCCGCGTTTCACCAGGCCCGGGTATTGCCCGCGGCCGGTGAGGTCAACGTTCCATTCACGTCGCTTCGCGGTACACACGTGTCCGGCGGTGCCTGCGTGTGGGTGGTCGGCGACGCCGAGTGGTGCGAAGAACGAGGTCTGCGGCCGATCGGAGGGTACGTCGAGGCGGTCGCGCTCTCGTCCGATGCCGAACACATCATCACGCCATCGAAGTCCGGGCCGAGGCGCGCCATTGCGCGAGCATACGAAGAGGCTCGAATCACGGCGCGAGATGTCGCGATCGTCGACTTGCACGCCACGGGTACGCCAGGCGACCTCAACGAGCTCGCGCTGGTCGCGGACTTCATCACGGACCGAACCCTCATCACCGCGCGCAAAGGGCAGCTCGGACACGGAATGGCGAACTCCGGCGGCTGGGAGCTCACAGCGCTTGCGCTCGGGCTCGCGCGTGGCATCGCTCTTCCAACCGGCATCCCCGCGGCGGACATCAACCCGCGCATACGGCGACGCGATGCCATTGTCACGGGCGAGGCGAAACTCGAGAGCCGCGTTGGCGTCAAGATCATGCTCGGTATCGGCGGGATCACGGCGTGCGTCGTGTTGCGCGGGTGTTGAGCCGTGGTGGGTCATCGCATTTCGCCTCTTGGGCATACGCGGGGTAAGGCGAAATCTGCCGGACAAACGTTGCAATCCGGATCAGGACGATGATGTCGCGCGAGAAGCGGAATCAGCCCATGCCAACGGGTCGATCAACTCGGGTCGTAGAGTCCCAACGCCTCGTTGGCCGCGTATTTCACGTCGTGTATCGCGGGGTCCGAGACCTCGGCGTCCTGACATCGCGCGAGAATCCGGGTGAGCGCTTCACGGCTGCGCCGTAACTCGTGAACGAGCCAAAGGACGTCCGCCTCGGTCTCCATACCCGAACCGCGGAATACGCGCTCGATGTCGCGAAGACGCCATTCGATCTTCGTACCGTGGCCGAGGGCTCTGCCCTCACCAAAACAATCCGGGCACACCTGCGCCCCGGACTCGGTCACGGTCTCTCCCGAGCCGTAACATGTCAAGCATGCACCCTCTGTCTTTTGCATGGCTTTTGCCGACCAGAGTAGGCGCACATGCAGCGGAAATCGAGACGCGAAAGGTCCCCACGAAGGCCGATCGAAAGGCGAATGAAACGCGTGCAGACTTGGTAGTGCCGGCACTAAGGCGCGAGTCGCAGGTACGCGTCGACCAGCTGCTCGAACGTGCTCGCGAGGAACAGCCGCGCATCGGCGATCGACTCGGGAGGATCGCCTGGGCCCGGGGTCGTGAAGTCTTTCTGCTCGGCATGAAACTGAGAGGCGACGATCGGCCACGCGCGATCCTTTGATCGAAACGCCTCGGGCACGGTCTCGCACCATCCCGGACCGCTCGGGTTCGGGAATGAGCCATCGCGCGGACTTGCGGCCACGCCCGACGCGCAGAATGCGCTCGTCGCAAGGACTTCAAAGCGCTGCAACACACCACCCGGGAGAAACGCATCGGGGCGAACCGCGTCCGCGTGCAATTCGGGCAATGCTTGGGTCGTCGATCGGCGCCGCGGACCGGCGACGTCCTCGAAGAGCGGGTCACTCGCGCGAAACTCTATCTTTGCGCGGACTGGATGTGGATCCGCGGGCCACGCACGCTCCACGTCGATCGGCAGCGCGAAGCCGCGAATGGGGCGTCCACTGATGCGCCGTAGAACACGGTCGATCGTGCGCCGGTCGTCTTCGGCCGAAGAAAAGTCGCCTCGCTTCGCTTCCAGCAAACCCAGTATCTGGGCGCCACCGCAGAAGCCGATGAATGGCGCAACCCGCATCCGCACGGCCGGCGCCAGCTGCCCCATGCCTCCCGCGTGCGCGTCGCGAAGGGGATCCCAGTGCCAGCGCTTCGGGTGGGAAATGTCCGGCCCGGTCTCCGCCGCATAATCCCAGTCATTGGAGCCGCTGAGAACCGCGATCGGTGGCGGGCTGCTCTGCATAAGAAACTGCGCGTCGAGCTGTGGGTCGTCGCCCTCGATCGATTCGAGCACCTCCCCCGCACCATCGCTCGGCGGCGCGTCGAGCGGCTCGCCGTAGCGGCCAAGGGAGCGGGCGAATCGATCGTCGTTGCGCAACGCCGGGAGCAAGCTCTCGAAGCGCGCCTGAAGGAACTTGGCGTGATATGCGTCATTGGTCACCTCCCCACCAGGCGTGAGATGCGACTCGGCCGAGGGGTTGGCGTTGACGCTCAGGATCCAGGGCGCAGCCAGGACGGGCCGCCGGTCGTCGGCCCGATACGCGGCGATCTCGCGCACGACCGGCACCGCCCCCGCCAGCAAGAGCCCATTCTCGCCAGTCGCCCCCATCATGACGAGGCGTATGGCCCGCACGCTCTTCGGTTCAGGCAGGGTGATGAGACGCCGACGCAGCGGGAGGACGCTACCGTCCGCGCGCACGGGTTCGGCGCCCACCGGGGAGAAGCGCCGGCCGTCCTCGCTCACTTCGAGTATGTAGTGCGCAGGACCCCACGCGATGGCGTAGCTTCGACCGGTCCCCGCCCGCGGGACACTCGTCGCGTCGAAGCCGAGCACGAGGCGCACGCGGTCAATCGGCTGCGCATCCCGGAGGTCGATCCGGATCGTCCACCGGGACTTGCCAGGCGCACCCGCCCACCGCCCGGCATACGTCCCGTCGATAACCTCTGCCGCGCGAAAACCGGGATACGCGCCGTCATCGGTTGCCGCTCCCGCCCGTAGAACGTCGCGCGCGCTCTCGATCGCCTGTACCTCACGAACCACGGGGGGACCGGCATTCGTCCGGTCGATCACGAGGCGCAGTCCGCATGCATTCGTGTCGACGAACCAGGAGCGCCGAGTCGGCTGGGCGAGCAGGTCTCCGGTCGGCGTTGGCACTTGATCGGTTGGATCGAGCGCGACCCAGCCTTCATCGCTCGCTGTGGGCAACGAAGGGCAAGTGCTCTCGTCTTGGATGGGAAGGCGCGTCTCCCAATGGAACGAAGTGGGGACGCCGCTCGTCGGCGAGCTTCCGAAGCGGGCCCGAACGAGTCCGATGTGCACCGGGCGCGCGAACACCGCAGCCCACCTCCACTCGAACTCGCCCGCACGTCCCATCCACGCGGTCTCCTCGTGACCGTCAACCGCCAGGACTGCCGCATCGCCAGAAGGGTCAGCGGCGCGGACGCCGACGAGGCTGGACGTATGCAAGGCGTCCAGGACGCTCGTACGCTCGCGCGTCAGTGGCCCGGCGGAGGCGGGGCGAGCGCCCGAAAGGCCAACGGCCAGTCCCACTACCAGCGCCACGAGCAACGAGCAGGCGAGCGGGAGCCGCTGTCCCTGTGCGGCCGTGGCGGGGGCCATGGCCCGCCAATGTGCCAAAAAAAGGCGCCGCACGCGAATTCATTGATTTGATGAAGGTGCGAACGCATCTGCGTCCTCGGTGGCGCGACGAATGAGATCATGATCGCCGCTCGTCGGAAAAGCCAACGCGCGTGCGCTCAGCAGACGCGCGGCTGCGGCAGCCAGCTCCGAGTCGTTCGCCACGGCTCGGACCAGCCGATCCCGGGCAGGAGCCCATGCGGCAAGACCGCGGCGCCGATCACTCGTACCGCGCGGCTCGGGGGCAAAGCGATCGAAAAGACCGATGGGAACCAGGTGACTTGCGAGCGCACGCCCCCAAGCCGGTTCATACGCCATGGCCAGTGGGCGGACGGAGGCAAGGGATGAAAGGGACTGCTCCGTTGGAGCGCCGGCGAACTCGAGGTCCCGCCAGAGCGGGAGAAGGGCTGCGTCTTGCGCCAGGGCATGCCGCACGGGGCCCCACCGGTCGACGCTCGCACCCGGGCTCGCGCGGGTGTTCACGACCAGGGCGATGTCGCTGCGCCAAGAACCGTAACCGCGTGCAGCGAGGGCTCGCGCGTAAATGCTGCGATCGGTGACGAGCAGCACCGTTCGCGGCGCAAGGGTGCCCCACGCGACGTCGTCCCATATCGCCACGGCGCCACGAGCCCTCGGGGCGCATCGCGCCAGCGTTTCCTCCGCATTCTCGATGGGCAGTACCAGCGTCAGGATGAGAACCACGGACGCGGTCCAAGGCGCGAGCGGCGCATGCGAGGCCGCCACGGCCCGCACGATGGCCTGGATCATGACGGCGGCATTTGCGCACGCGGCAAGCATCGCCGCGAGCACGGGGGCTCCGAACCGCGTGGGACCCATGGGCACCCCCACCCACGCCGACGCGAAACCGAGGACGACGACGGCGAGGAGCGCCATCGCGAGCGGGCGCGCGCGTGGAATCGACATCGCGAGGACGGCTCCGCAAGCCGCAAGCGCGGCGGTCAGTCCGCCGAGCTCACACCAGATGAACGCGATCGGCCACGCCGCGGTCGATGCACCGCGCTCCCCTTCCCACCCGGCGCCAAGCATCATCGGCAGCGAAACACCCGACGCACGCGTCCGGGCGAGAGCGAGCCACAGCGGCGCGGATCCCAGGAGAAAGAACCCGCCCATGGCCCGCCAACTCCTGCCGTCCGCCCGAAGCCATCGCATCCAGTCGCTCGCGAAGACAAAGGCCGCACACCCACCAATGGCACACACAAAGACGAGCGGCTCGTGCGAAGCCGCGAGGCCCAGCGTCATCGCGGCGGCTGTCCGACGTCTCTCTTCCGTCCACCGGGAGTGTGCAAGGAGTGCAACGGGCAGAAGCACGAGCACTCCGCCGGTCACCGCCCCGCCAACAGCGGCAGCTTCGAGCTGCCACGCCGGGGCGCTGAACGCGGACACCGTCACGATCGCGGCGACCATCGATCTCAGGCGCGGTGTGTCCGCGCACATTGTCAAGAGCCGCCGCGTGACGAGGTAAAGCACGACCC
>JALYHX010000704.1 GCA_030776305.1 Myxococcota bacterium | reverse complement strand
GTGTCAAGAAACGGATCGCACGGTGCAGGCCGAGCGCGCCCAAACGGAGTTGGCGCGGTACCCTCGCAGGGGTTTCCACCGTGCGAAGCGCCATCGTCCCACCCGAGCTCGAGGGACCGCTCGATCGCGCGGTAAGGAACCTCTTCCCGGCGGGAGATGCGACCGAGCAGCGTCCAAGCTGGGGGATGGCGCGCGCCTGGATTGCGACGGGAAAGGTGAGGGTTGGGGGCGAGCTCGTGACGGAGGCGACCACCCGCGTTCTCGCCGGCGCGGAAGTGACGCTCGACCATCGGGCGCCCAGAAGAAGGTCGAAAAGCGAGCTCGCCGACCAGGCGGTGGTTTACGTCGACGCGCACGTCATCGTCGTCGCCAAGCAGTCCGGGCTGAGCACGGTGCCCTACGACGGAACGGAGTCGGACACATTGGACGCGCAGGTGCGCGGCTGGCTCGCTCGGCGCGCAAAAGCAACCCGGGGCATGCGGCCCAACCTGGGAGTCGTGCACAGGCTCGACAAGGAGACCAGCGGTCTTGTCGTTTTCACCCGGACATGGTTGGCCAAGCAGAGCCTCGGCTTGCAGTTTCGGGCGCACACCGTGCATCGGCGATACCTGGCCATTGCGCACGGGGACGTTCATTCGCGCACGATCCGCAGCCTGTTCGTCGAGAACCGCGGCGACGGACTTCGCGGTTCGGTGCGGGGCAAGGCCCCGTCAGACGCCCGGGAGGCGGTGACCCACGTCGAGCGCCTCGAGTCTTTGGGTGGTGCCACTCTGATCGCTTGTCAGCTGCAGACGGGGCGGACGCATCAGATTCGGATCCACTTGAGCGAAGCGGGTCACCCTCTCGTGGGTGAGCGGGTGTACGTCCGCCATTGGCCGGGTGTGCCGATCGAGGCGCCCCGGCTCATGTTGCATGCCGCTGAGCTCGGATTCACGCATCCTGCGACCGAGCGGGCGGCGCGCTGGGAGCAGCCGATTCCGGCTGACATGGGTGGGGTCATCGTACGATTGCGCGCCGGAGCTCGCTAGCGACTAGAGAGCGGACGAGCGGCCTACTGCACCTTGAACCACCGGACACCGGCGGCCACCTCGAGGTGGAAGTGATTTCGGTGTGCGCGGTTGAAATCGGGTGTCAGCGCGACGTTGAAGAGTTTCGCGTTGGCGGCATCGCAGACGATTTGCCGGAGCTCGAGCGCGTCGTCGGTCGGCGGATTGGGGCCCGCGCCGAGGCCGCACGTCACAGCGCCGACCCGACCATGAAAGTCGCGTTCGACGTCCAGCCTCCTGCCGTCCTTTTTCGTGAAGGACGCGGCGTCGATGGCCAGCCCACCGGGGTGCCGAGAGGCGACGCGATCCGCAGGCCATCGGGTGGAAGGGGGCCTGTAAATCGAGAAGTGGAGGACGTCGACCACATCGTGCGCGCTGAGCTGGACGGCGAAGTCGTCGAGCGCGAGCGCCAGGCGACAATCGACGATTTCCCACGGGCTTGAGGCCCGCTGCGCTGGCGGAAGACCCGAGTGGAACGAGACGCCATGCAGCGGGCCAGTCAGGCGCACGGGCGCAAAGACGCCTCGAGCCTCGTCGACGCGCACGAAAGGAATGGCGCGCTGCGTGAGTTCGTCTTCGCATGCAATGCGGTCGAGGCCGGCGTAGCGCTGTGCGGGAACGTCGGACGCATCGTCGTGAAACGAGAACGCGGGAGCGCCGAAGCCTGCTTGCGCGTGGCTCGCGCCGAAGAGAAACGCGGTGGCGAGCGCGGATCCCAGGCCGAGGCATACCGAACAGCGGGCCACGGAGAGAAGCTTACGACAAGAGCTCCACCGCGCAACTTTGCCGCCTCGGGGTGATAGGCTTGATGTCAGGAATGTCCGAGCTCAGCGCGCGCGCACGCCAAGTGCTCTATCACTGTGTGACGGAGTACGTTGCGACCGGCGAGCCCGTCGGGTCGCGGACCCTTGCCAAGAGGTCCGGACTGGATCTGTCGCCCGCGAGCATCCGAAACGTGCTCGCCGACCTCGAGGATGCGGGTTATCTCAGCCAGCCGCACACGAGCGCGGGGCGCGTGCCGACCGACCGGGCCTTCCGCCTCTTCATCGACGCGCTCATGCACGTTCGCGAGCTGACGAGCGACGACGAAGCTTCGATCCGAATCCGCTTCGCGTCGCTCGAGCACGCGGCGCCGCATGCGAGCGTCATGCGCGAGACGGGCAAGCTCTTGTCGGAGTTGACCGGAACGGCGGCAGTCGTCGTCGCGCCGCGCGCCGAGACGCTCGTACTCAAGCAGCTTCGTTTCTTGCGCACTGGGCCTGACGAAGTGCTGGCGGTCATCGTCATGAAGAACGGCACGGTGCAAAACCGTTTCTTGTCCGTGATGGTGACCGAGAGCGATCTGCAGCGCATCCACAATTTGCTGGACGACGTCGTCGAGGGCCGCACGCTCGGAGACCTGCGCGAGCTCTTCGAGCGCCGTTTGCAGACCGAGCGAGTGCAGCACGACGAGCTTCGGCGTCGCGCGTTCGAGCTTGGCGGTGCGGCAATGCGAGGAGCCGTCGGGAGCGAGACCGATCTGGTCCTCGAGGGGCAAGAAAAACTGCTCGAGAAGCCCGAGTTCGACCACGCCGATGACGTGCGTCGGTTGGTCACGGCGCTCGACGCCCGCGAGAAGCTCGTGCGCCTGCTGGATCTGGCGATGCTGGAAAAAGGCGGGGGCGTCGTGGTGGGAGGGGAAGTCGGGGACCTCGGGGCAGGTCAGCTGGCAATCGTGGGGGCGCACTACACTGCGCATGGCCAGCCGGCTGGGACGATCGGCGTCATCGGACCGACGCGAATGGACTATCCACGCGTGCTGCCGCTCGTCGCCGCGACCGCCAACGCGATGAGCGAATTCATGGACCGCGCCGACGGGGACGGCCCATCCAGCGCCGCGCTTCGGCGTCGGCAGGTGAAGGACGCGGACGAGGAGTGATAAGCTCCCGCCCGCCATGCGTGCCGCCCCGCCGGATTTGCCCGGCGCACAGACCAGCGACTCTCCTCTCGATCGCGCTCTCGTGTTGCTTCTGGCCGACGAGACGGAGGCGGCATTGCGCTGGAGCGTGGCGATGGTCGATGGGGACCCATCGAACATTGGAGCGCTGGTCATCACCGGCCGCTTGCTCGAGCAGATGGGTCGCACGGAAGCGGCGATCGAGGGTTTCGCCCTCGCGGTGCGCCGAGCGATCGACGGCGGAAACCTCCCCCTTGCAGTGGCGGCGACCGGCGACTTGCGCGCCCTCGGCGTCGACGTCGGTGACTACCTCGATCAGGTAGCGGCCGCGTTCTGCTCAGGGTCGCCGAGACTGCAGGAGACCGAAACGCCTCCGCCGCCATTGCCGCACCATCTCGACGGCTTCCAGCCCCTCAGCCCCTTCCTGACCGGGCCGGCGCTTACGTCGAAGGCGACCCAAATCGTGCACGCCGCGACACGCGCCTACGACGAGGCAGCCGGGGCAGAGCTGCCGCTCGTGGCTCCGCTGCCGCTCTTCAGCGCCCTTCCCAAGGAGGGCCTGCGCGCTCTGGTCGATGTATTCGAGATGATCACTGTGCCGGCCGGACGCGTGGTCATCGACGAGGGAGAACAAGGGGCCGAGGCATTCATCGTCGCGCGCGGAACACTCGAGGTGACCCGGCGCGCCGGGGGCGACGACGGCAAGCCCCCCACCGTTCTCGCGAGGCTGGTCAGCGGTGCGCTATTTGGAGAAATGGCTCTCCTGTCGAGGGCCCCGCGCGCCGCGACGGTCACTGCAACGCGTCCGTCCATTCTTCTCGTGGCAAAGCGTGACGCGCTCGACGCGATCGCGGAGAGACGGCCCGAGGTCGGAGTCGAGCTCGCTGCGCATTGCCGCCGTCGCATGGTCGCCAACCTCGCGCGCACGTCGCCCCTGCTCGTCTCCGTGCCTACAGAGGAGCGATCGAAGCTCGTCGAGCGCTTCGAGACGCGCATCTTCGAAGAAGGGGAAAAGCTCGTCACCGAGGGCCAGGAGGCGTTGGGGTTGCACCTCATCGCGTCCGGCGAGGTCGCGGTGGTCGCGCACGAAGATGGCGAGTCCGTTGTCCTGGCCACGCTCCCTGCAGGGGAAACGGTAGGCGAAGTCGCGCTCGTACTGAGACGCAAGGCAAACGCCGATGTCACGGCGGTGCATCCGACGGTGACGTTGTTTCTGCCGCGCGATGAATTCATCGCGTTGGTTCAGGACCACCCGGGCATCCTTCATGGTCTCTACATGACCGCGGTTCGTCGGGACGACGAAACGACGCTTGCACTCGATGCGGCGCCGATGACCCTCGCCGATGATTACGTGCTCATCTGATGGACCCTTCGCACGGCGCTCACCACGACGAGCATCCTCGGGCGCATCAGCACGAGCAACGAAACGATTCGTCCCGGGCGGCTGCGAGCGGTCGCTTCACGGCGGCGGAAGCGCGGCAGGCGCGGCGTCTCGGGATGGTGGTAGCGCTCGTCGGGGGCTTCTTCGTCCTCGAGGTCGCTGGCGCGATCGTCGCCGACAGCGTCGTATTGCAGGCAGACGCACTGCACCTCTTGATGGATTTGCTGGCGCTCGGCGTCAGCCTGTTCGCGATGCGGCTGGCCGTGCGCCGGCCCACGCCGCGATTCACGTACGGGCTGCGGCGCGCGGAGCCGGTCGCGGCGGTCTTCAGTGCCCTTTTGGTGTTGGTGACGACGGTGTGCATCGTCATCGAGGGGGTCGAGGCCCTGCACGGGCACGCAGAGCCGCGAGCGGGGGTGATGCTCGTCGTGGCCGTGATGGCGCTCGCCGTGAATGGACTGAGCGTATGGCTGTTGCAGGGCGCGATCGTTCACGGCCACGCGCACGGAGATGCCGACGCGCATGAAGGGATCGCCGATCCGCCATACGCCAAGGCGCACGGGCACGCGCTCAACCTGCGCGGCGCTTGGCTCCATCTGCTGGGAGACACGCTTGGGGCGATCGCCGCGCTGGCCGCGGCGCTGGTCATCCGTTTTGGCGGGAGCGCGACGGCCGATCCGATCGCAAGTTTCATCGTCGCCGCGATCCTGCTCTTGGGATCGGTCCGTTTGCTGAGCGACGCGACGATGGTCCTGCTCGAGGCATCACCGGCCCACCTGCCTGTGGTGGCGATTCGCCGGGTCGTCGCCGACTTTCCCGGGGTCGCCGGCGTTCACGATCTTCACGTCTGGTCGCTGGGAGCTGGACACGATGCGATTACGTTGCACGTGCGAAGCGACTCGCGCGATCCGGAGCTCGCGCAGCGTCTTGCGGACCGCATTCGCTCGTCGCTGAGGGTTGAATACGTCACGGTGCAGGTCGAGGTCGGCGAGCCATCGTGCGGACCCCCTTCGGATGCGTCGAGGTGAGCGGCGGCGACAAGGCATGGGCGCGATCCCGTCGTCACTCGACCACCCGCGAAGCGGCGCCTTGACCAATACGTGAGCTTTGGCTAAGGCGTGCCCATGCGAAGCCCCCTTTGCCGCGCGGTTCCCGCGGCATTCGCCGTCTTTTTGCTTCTCTTCGGCAGGCCTGCCGCGGCGGAAATGAAAGTGGCCGTCGTCGACGTGCAGCGTGCCGTCATGCAGACCGAAGATGGGATGCGCGCGCAGGCTACGCTGAAAAAGCTCTTCGACAGCCGTCAGCAAGAGATCAACAAGAAACAGGTCGAGCTGCAAAAGCAAAAAGAAGACATCGACAAGCAGTCGCGCGTTCTCTCGCAGCAAGCGTTGCAGAAGAAAGTCGACGACTGGCAAAAGCAGATGGTCGAGCTGCAGCAAACGTTCGTCGAGTACAACAAAGAGCTCGAGAAGAAGCAGAAAGAATTTACCGATCCGATCTTCGAGCGAGTCATCGGCGCGATCAAGCGCATCGCGGGAACGGATGGCTACGATCTCATCGTGGACCGAGCGACGGTCGCGTTTTCGCGGAGCGATCTCGATCTCACCGACCGCGTCATCCAGCTGGCAAACGGGTTGAGCGGCACCGCACCGGGGACCCCGCCCGGGCCCGTGGCGAGCCCGGCGCGGGCGCCGGCACCCGGGGCCCCACCGAAGCCGTGACCTGGGACGGAGTCGTCAGGCTCCGAGGAGAATCGCTCGAGTCGCTCGCGGCCCACCACGGCGGGCGAGTGCTTTCCGGCGGTGGGGCGTCGCCGGAACGGTTGGTGCCCATCACCGCAGCGCGGAGGGGTGACGTCGCTCCACTTCTTTCGCCGCGGTGGGTGCGGGCGGCGCGCGACGCTGTGGGTCGTGGCGCGGCATTGCTGGTCGATGAATCGCTCGCGAGCGCCGTGGCGACGGCTCCGCTGCTCTGGGCGCACGAGCATGCAACTTGGGCCATGGCGGAACTACTCGACGACGCGATCGCCCCCGTCGTCGACGCCCTCTTCGGGCCCCGCTGCGCCATTGCGCCGACCGCAGTGCTCGGACCGCGCGTCGTCATCGGTGCGGACGTGACGATCGGTGCCGGATCCGTCATTGGCCACGCAGGATTTGGGTGGGCCACGGGGAAGGGGGGCGCGGTGCGCGCGGTTCCACAACTCGGTGGCGTGATCATCGAGGACAACGTCAGCATCGGCCCCCTTTGCACGATCGACGCGGGAACGCTCTCTCCGACGCGAATTCGGCGCGGCGCCAAGCTCGACGCGCATGTTCATATCGGGCACAACGGCGACGTTGGCGAAGGCGCGATCATCGCGGCGCAATGTGGCTTTGCTGGATCGGTCACCATCGGTCGCCGGGCGCTCGTGGGAGGTCAGGTCGGTATTGCCGACCACGTGACCGTCGGCGAGGGTGCGCGTATCGCAGCCAAGAGCGGAGTCATCGCCGATGTACCACCGGGGGCGATCGTGGCAGGATACCCGGCCGTGCCGCGCTCCCGATGGCTCCGCGCCCTTGCGAAAATGTACCGCGACGTCCAAGTGCGGCCCGCGAGGCAACGAGAAGCCTCATCGGGTGACGTGTGAAAGCCAGTGGCTCGATCGAGATCGATCGAATCCTGCAAATCCTGCCACATCGGTGGCCATTCGTGCTCGTCGACCATGTGACTCAAGTCATTCCAGGCGAGCGAATCACCGGGCACAAGTGCGTCACCATGGGGGAGCTATGGTTTCAGGGGCACTTTCCATCTCGCCCCATTCTGCCTGGTGTGCTCATCATCGAGGCGCTCGCGCAGATCGGCGGCATCCTCGCGTACGCGACCGAGCCGTTCGACGCGACGAGCTCGCTCATGTATTTCCTCGGCATCGACAAAGCGAAGTTTCGCCGTCCAGTTCGACCGGGCGACCGCCTCGATCTCGAGGTTTCCATCGTCCACCATCGCACCAACGTTTGGAAATTTCACGGCGAGGCAGGCGTCGACGGCACCCTCTGCGCGAGCGCCGAGCTCCTGGCCAGCGTCGTCGACCGCGCCGGGTAACGCCATGCCGCGCGTGCATCCGAGCGCGATCATCGACCCGCGCGCCGAGCTCGCAGAGGACGTGGTCGTGGGGCCGTACGCAATCGTCGAAGGGGAGGCGACGCTGTCAGGGGGCTGCGTTCTTCACGCGCACGCGATGGTCCGGGGTCCGGTATCGCTCGGCCCAGGCAATGTCATCTATCCGTTTGCGGTCATCGGCGGGGATCCGCAGGCCAAACGGTACGCGGGGGGTCCGGCGCGCCTCACGGTGGGCGAGCGGAACCTCTTTCGGGAGCACGTGACGGTCCACGGTGGTACCGACGAGCGCTCGACCTGCATCGGCGCGTCGAACCTGTTCATGGTCGGGTCGCACGTCGCGCACGACGTCGTCGTCGGTTCTCACTGCGTCGTCGCGAACGGAGCCCAACTGGCCGGTCACGCCGTCGTCGAGGACTGGGTGACGTTCGGCGGGTTGAGCGGCGTCACGCAGTTCGTACGGGTCGGCGAGAGCGCGTTCGTCGCGGCGACCGCAGCATGCGAACGCGACGTTCCTCCGTTCGTCGTCGTGCAAGGGGACCGGGCGCGTGTGCGTGCGTTGAACGTCGTCGGTTTGCGCCGTCGCGGGATACCCGATGCGAGCATTCGTGCGCTGCAGCGCGCTGTCCGCACGTTGTGGCTGTCGCGTCGGACGCGCGCCCACGCGCTGCGTGAGCTGGAAGGGGAAGCCGAATCGGACGTCTGGGTGCGGCGACTCGTTGCGTCGGTCCGCGCTCGTTGACTCCCTCGGCGCCGTGCCGTGACGCGGCGACGATTACGATCTCTTCTTGCCGAGGATGTCGTCGAAGGCGCGATCGAACTCATCGTCGGCTCCGACGGCAACCGCGCGCGCCGGCGGTTTTGGATCCACCTTTTGCAAGCGACGCACGCGGTCGACGACGTCGCGAAAGCCCGGGATGAGGCGCGCGGCGCGCTGGAAATACTCGAGCGCCTGCTTGTTCATCTTCCTGACCTCGTACGCAGCGGCGAGCTCGTAGCTGACGGCGGCGTCTTGCTCCTTCGTTCGATCCGGAGATTCGAGCGCGCGCAAGAGGGCCTCGATCGCCTCATTGATGTTCCCGCGCTCGAGATGGATCATGCCGATCATCGAGTTGCATACGCACGCGTGTCGGGCGTCGTTCGCGGCGGTCTGGAGCTCGCGGATAGCGTCCTCGAATAGCTCCATGTCCTTGTACGCGACGCCCAAGTCGTAGTGGCTCTGCGAGTCATCCGCGCCAATTTGCTTGGCGACTCCCTCCTTGAATTTTGCGAAAACCTCTTCCACGTCCACTTGCTGTTCGGTCGGTTCGACGCGCCCTGCTCCAGATCCAGCGGCGGGCGCATGGTCGTCCGCGTCCAACGCACCGAGCGACTCTGCAATGTCAAAAGCACGGTCTTCGACTCCCCCCGCGGCCGGCGACGGTCGCGTGCCCGATCCCCCCTGCGCGCTGCGCTCCTCGGCGTCGAGATCAATCAGGCGCTCGAGCAACAGCGGGTGGTTCGGCAACCGCAAGAGCTGTTCATCGAGGATCGTCCGAGCGTCGTCGTAGAGCCCTCGCGAAGCGAAGAAGTCTGCCTCCTCGAGCGCGGACTCGAGCTCCGCCCCCGCGCGCGCCGCGGGACGCGCGCCCACGCTGGCCTCGGAAGCACCCTCGAGCGGGAAACTCGGCAGCGGTGAGTCGCCGAACGGATCATCGATCTCGTCGACCGAGTGTCGCGCATGGGACGCGGTCCCGGACGTGCCGTTCCGGCCGCCGGCGACGGACGGCTGCCCGTGCGCGCGGGAATTCAACAGCGAGCGCGAAGGTTGCGCCACGACGTCGTCCGGTCCCACCTCCTCCAGGTCATACGACGGCAGCGGAACCTCGCCGTTCGAGCTCTCGTATCCCGGCTGAGCCGCAAGCCGATCGGTCTGTTCCCACGCGGCCGCCCGCGCGGCCGACACCGCGTGCTCTGCCTGCGCGCTCGACCCTTCCACTGGCTCGTCGACGATCTCGTAGCCGAGTGCGCGTAGCATCTCGACGGCGCCTGCATTGTGCGGGTCGATCGCAAGCAGGTCTTGCAGCGTTTGCACGGCGTCTTCCGCTCCGAGCTGTTCCATTTGCAGCCCCGCCAGCTCGAGCATTTCCTGCGCGCCTTCGCGCGCGTGTCCTGACTTGATCAGCACATCGCACAGCGCTTCGCGCAGCTCCAGCGATTGCGGCACGGCGGCGACACCGGTCCGAAGCGTCGCAATCGCCTTGGCGGGTAGCCGCGCTCGACCAAGGGACGCCGCGTCCGCCAGGACTTGCGCGACACGCTCGAGCGCGTCGGGAGACAGCTCGTTCGCCTCTTCGACCACTTCGACACTTGCTTCGACGTCCTCGGTAGGGCGCGCTGCGCGTCGTGAGAGCTCGAGCGGCTCCTCCGAGTCGTCGATGTCGCTGTCGGCGATGTCTTCGTACGATGGATCGCGCCCCGGGAGCCCGCGGTGCGATGCACTCGCGTCCGTGCTCGGCGACGCGCTGGACATGGGTCCCTGCGACGGCCTCGCGGGCGGCGCGTCGGAGGCGGCGGCGAGCTGATGAACCGTCTGGTCGCTCGGCACGAGCTTCAACAAGCGACCGACGATCTCTCGGAACAGATCGGTCTTCCCCGATTCGCGCGCGATACGCGCCATCTCCTTCTGCACTTCGATCGCCTTGGCCGCTTGCCCGATATGGTTGAAGGCGCGCGCGAGGAGATCGAGTGTGTCGAGGTCGCGGGGGTTGGCTTGAAAGCAGATCTGCAGTTTCGCCAGCGCCTGCAGCCCGTCGTTCGGGGCGTTGCGTGCCAGATAGATCTCGGCGGCCGCCCGTGCGTGTGCCGGCTCCGGTTTGTGCTGAAGTAGCCGCTCGATCACCTTCAGCGCATCGTCGCGGCGGCCCAGCTTCGCCAGCTGCCCCGCCGCGATCGCGAACTCTGCGACGGCGCCGTCGGCGTCCTTGCCTCGCAGGAGCGCTTCCGCAAGACGCAAATGGGGCAGGGGGTTGGACGGGTCGAGCTCGACGATTTTCCGGAAGACCTCGACCGCCTCTTGCTCGCGCCCCTGCCGCTGCAGGCGTGTCGCCACTTCGTCGAGCGCGGCGAGCGCGTCGCTCGTCAGGCCGAGCTGCTGATAGAGCTCCGCGAGCTTCGGAGCCACGTGCGCGTACTTCTCCTCCAACTTCGGGACGCGGTTCGAGATGAGCTCGCGGATCTGCTTGTAAACCGCGATCGCCTTGAGCGAAAACCCCTGGCTCGCATAGAACCGCCCCACCCGCTCGTACGTCGCGACCGCATCGGCGTAGTCCTCCATCTTCGACTGGAGGTCGCCAATCTTCAGTAGGGTCCGGGCATCATTCGGATCCTCTTGAATGACCTTCTGATACTCGATGACCGCCTTGTCGTACTTCTTCTTCTCGACGTACTTTTGGGCGGCGACGAGAATCTTCTCGCGGTCGATCGCCACGACTTTGGATACTCCTGGGCTCGGGTGCTGCTACATCAAAACGAGTCGAAATCGATGCCCGCTCCCGGCGGTGCGCCGAGCGACCACTGCGATGCGTGTGCATCTTTGCATCGTTGGGGTCGCGGACGACGGCAACATCGTGGAAACCAGGCGGCGTCAGGCAGAAGCGCAGAGACCTCCTAAGGATACCCCCAATTCACCCTGGATGCATACTTCGTGCGGATGTGGTGGGGCCGACCAGCCCTGCGATCTCGCGAAGTTGCGTCCTCCCACGGCGCCAGGAGCCATGTAGGTAACTGCCGAGGTCGCCCCGGGGGTCTTGTCGAATGCGCGAAACGCACGCCGCATCGCGACGACGTAACCTGCGGTGCCCCCCCTCTCCGGCAGCCCCTCGACGCATGACGCCGGAGCACATAAG
>JALYHX010000703.1 GCA_030776305.1 Myxococcota bacterium | reverse complement strand
TCGGCGTACCGCCGCGGCCCGAAGAGGTGTGATGCGAGGTCGTGCTCGGAGCCGACGACCTCGTGCTCGAGCCGTTCGTAGCGCGCGAGTTGGCGAATGAGGTCGGAGATCGTCGCAACATCGTCGGGGCGAGCGGGACGGATCATGGAGCACTCCGAAATGCCGATGGTCTCACGAGGGTGGCGGGCGTGTGAAGGTCGAGTCCCGCCAAAGGGCGGTCGCCTCGACAACCGCCGTCCACCTGAGTAACGCTTGTCAGGTCGATGAAGGCCGACGCAACCTCCAGCCGCACGCCTCGTATCCTCATTGCCAAGCCGGGACTGGACGGCCACGACCGCGGCGCAAAAGTGGTCGCGCGCGCCCTGCGCGACGCGGGATTCGAGATCATCTACACCGGCCTGCACCAGACGCCCGAAATGATTGCCAGCGCCGCCGTCCAGGAAGACGTGGATGCTGTCGGACTTTCCATCATGAGCGGGGCGCACAACACGCTCTTTCCGGCGGTCATCGACGAGCTCAGAAAACGCGGCGCCAACGATGTCGTCGTCTTCGGCGGAGGCATCATCCCCGAGCCGGACTTCGACAGGCTCACTGCAGCGGGCGTCACGGGCGTGTTTACACCCGGGACATCGCTCGAAACGATCATCGAGTGGGTGCGAAGCAACGTGCGCCCGAGGGCGTGATTCTCTACCGCCTGGACGAAACCATCGCCGCACGGCGCGCATGCGCAACCGCTGCGGTGGGCGTCGTCACGTCGCTCACGCCGCTCGCGCTTGCGGCGGTGCTCTTGAACAAGCTTGCTTGGCGACCTGCCCCGGCGTTCTGGGCGGTCGGAGGTGCGCTCCTGACGCTCCTTGCCGTGCGCGCAATCATTGCGTACGCCGGCGCACGACGGCGACTCCGCGGACTTCTCATCACCGTGTCGGACGACGTCATCCGCGTCCAAATCGCGCGCGACGCATGCGCAATTGAACGCGGACAGGTAGCGCGCGTCCTCGAAGTGGAGGGCGCCCTCGGAGGGCTTCGCGTCGAATCCAAGCCGGATCAGTTCAGCGGCGTCATTTCCGTCGTCCACGTGCCGCGCGGCGGAGAGGCATTCGGCGATGTGCGCGAGCGTCTCGAGCAATGGCGTCCGGTCGAGCGGCGGGGCAGGCGTGGTCCCACCGCTCGCCTGGTCCTTGGCGGCGTCGTCGTGGCGGGGATCTTCTTCGTGCCGTTCTTGCTCGATGACTTCGTGGCGCGCTCCAAGCTCCTCGCCGCGGCGTTGGTCGCCGGAATGTGGTTCGCCGTCCGCACGGTCGTGCGGAGGGGTTGATGGGCGAGACACGGAGGCCGCGGCCGGTAGAGTCCGTAGTCGAGCGCCGGCATGGCGTCGTAGCCCTCGTGGGCGCGTTCACCATCTGGGGGTTTCTCCCGCTCTATCTGCATTCCGTGCGCGGCGTACCCCCGACCCAGATCATGGCGCATCGCCTTGTTTGGTGCTCATTGTTCGTGCTCGGGTGGCTGGGAGCTCGCGGCGAGCTGGCGAGCGTCGTCGATGCGTTGCGGAACGCGCCGACTCGCCGGGTACTGGCAGGTTCCGCACTCCTCATCAGCCTCAACGGGCTCACCTACGTTTGGGCAGTGAGCCAAGATCACGTCGTCGAAGCCAGCCTGGGCTACTTCATCAACCCCCTCGTGAACGTCGTGCTCGGCGTGGCGCTGCTGCGCGAGCGTCTGAGTCGCATCCGGTGGGTCGCCGTCGCGCTGGCCGGATGCGGCGTCATCTACCTCACGTGGGTCGCGGGACGGCCCCCGTGGATCGCCGCCGTTCTCGCGCTGTCTTTCGGTGGCTACGGGCTTTTGCGAAAGACCGTTGCTGTCGACGCGTTGGTCGGTCTCTGCGCGGAGACGCTCCTCATCGCCCCCCTGGGCGCGGCCTATTTGCTGTTCGTCGAAGGATCGGGCGCCGCTGCCCTGCACCGAGCAACCCCGCTGGTATGGGCGCTCTTGCCGCTGGGTGGTCCCCTCACGGCGATCCCGCTCGCGCTGTTCGCCTTCGGCGCGCGGCGCGTGCCCTATTCAACGGTCGGGATCGTTCAGTACATTGGACCATCGCTGCAGCTCTTGCTTGGTGTTCTCCTTTACCGCGAGCCATTCACGGCGTCGCGCGCCGTCGGTTTCGCATTGATCTGGTTGGCACTCGCGGTCTACGCGTCCGACGGGCTCGTGCGCGGCCGGTAGGAGGCCCGTCTAGGGACACCCGCGATCCGTCCGCGCCAGCTCGCAAGGGGTCTTACGCTCGGTCCCTTGGACGGGTTCACGACGGCACACGACTCGCAATCGCCGGGGGAGCATGGCGCCACGACCCATCGGCCCCGTCGCACTCTTGGTGGTTGCCTGCTCCGGAGAGATGAGCCCACAGCCGATCTCGTCGACGGGCACTCCAACTGCGGACTTTGCCTTTCCTGCGCGAGGCGTTGCAGACCGAGGGGATGACCCTGCCATCGTCGCCATCGACGTCGGCGGGCCGTCGCTCTGCAGCGGAGCACTCGTGGCGCCGGACGTCGTTCTGACGGCCGCGCGTTGCGTAGCGACGGCGACGTCCCAGGCCGGGTGCCGGGCGCAATCGCCCCAAACCATGAGCACACTCGCGCCGCAGTCGATCCGAATCCTCGTTGGCGACGAGACCATGAACGCGCAAGAGCGCGCGCGCGGTCTTGAAGTCATGGTCCCGACGGGCGACAAGGCATGCGGCGCGGACATCGCCGTGATCTTGCTCGACTCGTCGATCGACGAAGTGATGCCGCTGGCCGTGCGCGCCATCGGGGCGGCGAAGGGCGATCGTCTGCGAACGGTTGCGTTTGCGCGTCTCGGCAGCACGTCCGCGGTGCAAAAAATCGTGCGCGATCACCTGTCGGTAATCGACGCGACGACGACCGAGCTATCCATCGCTGAATCTTGCCAGAGCGGCGCAGGGGGTCCGGCGATGGACGAGTCGACTGGAGAAATCGTCGGCGTCACTTCCCGTCGAGGCGACTCGTCTTCTTGCTCCGGAGCAGGGGCGCACGACGTTTATACGCGGAGCGATGCTTTTCCATCGCTCATCGCGCGAGCCATTTCGAAGAGCAGTTTTGTCGGTGTATCGACCAAGAGCAAGAAGAAGACGAAAAAGGGGCCCATCGACATGGGGGCCAACTGCGCGCAGGGGACGGACTGTGCCGCCGGCGTGTGCGTGAACACGCGCCTTCAGGAGTATTGCTCACGCACCTGCGGACCTCACGACCACTGCCCATCGCATTTCCGGTGTCAGAAGAGTACGGGACCCTCTTCGGTGTGTGTCGAGCAGTGAGCCCGGGGCGTCGCAAGCCTTGCGTGCATGCGCGCTCACATGACATGGTTCACCCCCTCCCGCAGCGCGATGGACTTCGAGCTCTCCGAGCATCACGTGCTCTTGCGACAGAGCGTTCGCGAGTTCGCACGGTCTGAGATTGCCCCGTATGCCCAGGGCTGGGACAAGGAAGAGCGCTTTCCGGCCGAGCTCGTGCCCAAGCTCGCAAAAATGGGTCTCTTGGGCATCCGCATCCCGGAGCAATACGGCGGCTCCGGTTTGGACAGGGTCGGCTACGCAATTTGCGTCGAGGAGGTCGCGCGCGTCGATGGGTCGACCGCCCTGACCATCGCGTCACACAACGGTCTCGGGACCGGGCACGTGCTTGCGTTCGGGTCCGAGACGCAAAAGCAACGGTACCTGCCGCGGGCCGCTTCCGGCGAGTGGCTCGCGGCCTGGGCGCTGACCGAGTCGAGCAGCGGCAGCGATGCGGCTGCTCTGCGGACGGTCGCGCGCCGAGACGGCGACGATTGGATCCTCGACGGGACGAAAACGTTCATCACGCAAGGCTCGGTTGGCGGCTTCTGTGTCGTCCTCGCGCGCACGAATCCCGCTGCGCCCAAACAGCGGGGCATCACGGCATTCATCGTCGAGCATGGTATGCCGGGGTTTTCCGCCTCGAAGCATTTGCTCAAGCTTGGATGTCGCTCGAGTGACACGGCGGAGCTCACGCTCGAGGGGGTTCGCGTCCCGGATGCGCAACGCCTCGGCTCAATCGACCAAGGCTTCGCGGACACGATGCGGATCTTGGACGGTGGACGGATCTCGATCGCGGCCATGGCGATCGGTCTAGGTTACGGTGCCCTTGGATTGGCGACGCGTTACGCGAAGGTGCGAACGTCCTTCGGTAAGCCAATTGCCGATTTTCAGGGCATCCAATGGATGCTCTCCGATGCAAAGACCGAGCTCGATGCGGCCGCGCTGCTGACTTACCGCGCCGCTTGGCTTGCCGATAGAGGCCGTCGCCATACGAAGGAAGCCTCGATGGCAAAGCTCTTTGCGAGCGAAGCAGCGACGCGCGCCTGCAATAGCGCTTTGCAGGTACACGGCGGGTACGGCTACGTGCGGGAATACGACGTCGAGCGCCACTTGCGGGACGCGAAACTCTGCGAGATCGGCGAGGGCACGAGCGAGGTACAGAGAATCGTCATCGCCAAACACGTCCTCGCCGGCAGGTAGTCCAGCGACGGGGCGCGCCGTATTCGGTCGGGGACTGTCCCGACGGACAGACCACGATGGCTACGACGGGGGGGAGGCGACCACCTGCGCGCAAGTGCAGTCTAGGTCGACTTACGCCCATGGAGGACATTGACAGTTGCCTCGATATTCCATACCGTCGTTTTCGACGTGGGAAATCGTGGCAAGAAGTACCAAGTCACGTAGGGTCGATCGAGAGGCGAGAACGCATCGATGTTCCGCGGGCGTTACGACCACACGATCGACGCGAAGGGACGCACCAGCGTTCCTGCGCGCTATCGCGACGTCCTCGCTGGCGCGGGCGAGCGCCGAATCATCCTCACGAGCGCACTCGACCCATGTCTCGCGGCCTACACGCCTGCGGAATGGCTGGCGTTCGAGGAGCGCCTCGAGAAGCTGCCGCTCTTCGACGACGCAGTAGAAAAGCTCAAACGCATCTACGTATCCGGAGCCGTCGAATGCGAGATCGACGACGTGGGCCGCATTCTCGTCCCCCCAACGCTCCGCGAACATGCGCACCTTCGTAAGGACGTGCGCTGGGCCGGCTTGGGACGGCATGCAGAGTTGTGGGATGTGCACGAATGGCAAAAGCAATTTGACACCACCGACGACGAAAGGCGTGGCATCAAAGCGCGCTTGGCGGAGCTGCGCCTATGAGCAACTTGCAGCTCGCACTCCCCGGGGTGCTCTCGACCGATGCGGCGGTCGAATGGGTTTGGCACGACGACTTCGACGAGGTGAGCAACGTGAAGCGCTTCGAGCACGCCACCGTCATGCGCGACGAGGTCGTGCGCGCGATCGTGCCTCGCGCCGGCGGCGTCTATGTCGATGCCACGCTGGGGGCGGCTGGGCACGCTGTCGCCTTGCTCGAGGCCGAGCCGAATGCACGAATCATCGGGCTTGACCGCGATCCTGCCGCGATCGCGGCGGCAGAGGAGAGGTTGTCGCCCGTCGCCGACCGCGTGGTGCTGGTCCACGCCACATTTTCGAAGCTGCGATCAGAGCTCGACGTGCTGGGGATTCAGCGCGTAGACGGCCTGATCGCCGACCTCGGCGTCAGCTCGCCCCAACTCGACGATCCCGAGCGCGGGATGAGCTTCCGTCGAGAGGGCCCCATCGACATGCGAATGGATCCCGGAGCGGACGAGACCGCCCTCGAGCTCGTCGACAGGCTCGACGATGATGAGCTCGCGGATGTCGTCTACCGCTATGGGGAGGAACGGCGCTCGAGACGCATCGCTCGCAGCATCAAGAAGGCGCTTTTCGCGGGCGAATTGCGGACAACCCTCGACCTTCGCCGCGCGGTGGTTCGCGCAGTGGGCCCCGCCCGTGTCGGGGGTCTCGACCCGGCCACGCGCACGTTCCAAGCTCTTCGTATCGCGGTGAACCGCGAGCTCGAACAACTGGAGCAGCTGCTGGCCTTGCTGCCGGACGTGCTTGTCGACGGCGGGGTCGCCGCGGTCATTGCGTTCCACTCTCTCGAGGACCGTCTCGTGAAGCGGGCGTTTGCGTCGGGCCCTTGGTTACCCCTGACGAAAAAGCCACAGGTGGCAAGCGAGGAAGAATGCGCTCAGAACGCGCGGGCGCGCAGCGGGAAGCTTCGCAGTGCGCGGCTTCTGGC
>JALYHX010000702.1 GCA_030776305.1 Myxococcota bacterium | reverse complement strand
GGCGAGACCTCCCGCGGGAGGAGCGCGAAGCCTTGCCGGCACTCGTGCGCCGCGTCGCGGACATCCGCGGTGTGCGATGGGTGCGTCTCTTTTACCTTTACCCGGAGGCGATCGACGACGCCCTCATCGAGCTTCTTGCGCATCATCCGCGCGTCGTTCCGTACGGCGACATGCCGCTGCAGCATGCCGCTGATGCAATGCTCGCGCGGATGCGCCGCGGGCACGGTCAGGGCCGTCAGAGGCGCATCGTGGAGCGGCTGCGGACGGCAATCCCTGGGCTGACCTTCCGCACCGCGTTCATCGTGGGCCACCCCGGCGAGTCACAGGCCGAGTTCGCCGAGCTCTGCGCGTTCGTCGAGTGGGCGCGATTCGAGCACGCTGTCGTCTTTCGTTATTCGGACGAAGAGACCTGCGCCGCCCACGCGTTGGCCCACAAGGTTCCGCCCTTGGTCGCGGCCAACCGCGCACGAAAGATCGTCGCCATGCAACGTCGCATCGCCCGCGAGAGAAACCGGGCACGGATCGGGAGCGAACTCGATGTGCTCGTCGAGGGCCCGAGCGAGGAGCACGAGCTCGTCATGAAAGGACGCCATGCCGGTCAGGCGCCCGAGATCGATGGAAACGTCTATCTGTCCGAAGGCGAAGCGCACCCGGGCGAGATGCGGCGGGTTCGCATCGTCCAAGCGAGCGACTGGGACCTCGTCGGCGAGCTCCTCGACGAGCCCCGGAATGCCCCCCAAAGGCGCGTCGCGCTCAAAGTCATCGGCGCGGCGCACGAGACGCGCTGGCAGTGATGGCCTCACAACTCAGGGCGTGATGCTCGCCGGCTGGCTGACCTCAGTCCCGTTGACCAGATAGATGATGACCAGCGGATCACCGCGGTGCGCGTAGACACTCGTGCTCCATGCTCCGCACTTGTCGGCGATCGCGCCGCCGACCGCCAGGTCGGGGGACACTGCAGGATTCTCGTTCGTCACGACAATCGTGGCGTACCGCTCCGGATAGTTGCACGTGGCCGTCAGTTTCACGTGGTCGGCATCCAACCCGGCTGAGACCGACGGAAGCAGTGGGGGCGGCAACGGGAGTGTCGGGCTGGCGCATGCGACCGCCAGGACAACGATGGGGCTAGCCGCCGCGAGCACACGCTGGAGCATGCTTTCCTTCGTTTCTAGCACGTTTCGGGCCTATCGACTGACGTCGGAAAGTCGCGCGCTTGCGATGGGCCCGCGCCAACTTCGTTGGCTTGTTGCATACAGCGTAGCCAGCGCGGCAGGATAAGGCTCGGCCTGCAAACTGCGTAGCATTCGCCGAATCGCTGAAGTCCATGGCTCCATTCCCCAACCTCGTGTCGACCGCGATTCGGTGGCTCGCCGGCGGGGCGTCTCGAGTCAGGCGCCGGCGAGCAAGTGTCCACCTGTCGAGCGGAGCACCACCGCTGTGGCTCGCCTCGGCACGCTCATGGGCGCGTCCGGCCCCCATCTTGCTGATCGCCGCCTTGGCACTCGCGGCGCGACGTCGCGGCGTCGCGCGCGCGGGGGTCGACGCCCAGACCGCCATGGCCGAGGCCCTCACGTCGCGGGGACTCGTCTGCGACGCAACCGACGTCGAGTGGATCTCGGGAACGCGGGGTCTGTGGAAAGCGCTGACAGGAAATTCGCGGGCGCTGGTTCGCGCCCACGCCGTCGACGAACCGAGCGACCTCTTTCTCGTCGAGGCACGCTTGTCGCCCGAAGGCGACGTGCTCGACGTCGGTGATGCATGGAACATCACCGAAACGACGGGAGCCGATGAGTCGCGTCCGATCGTGCGGGGGCACCTCGCCGTCTACACGACGATGGTGGATGGTCTATGCACGGGTCTCCATGTGCTCGACCTGGATGGGCGTGCGCTGAACGCCCACGGCGACTTCACGCGCTTGCAGCAAGCGCAGATCGCCCTGACCAACTTGCAGCATACCGGACAACGAACGGGGGTCGTTCACAACACGTTCGCGCTCGACCCGGTCGCGCGGATCGCGACCACCGCGTGGCGCGAGGATGGACTCGTCGAAGTGCATGCCGACGGGCGCGTCATCGTCGTCGACCCATTGCACTCAAACGTCGTCTCGGGCGGCTCGTTCGTACGGGTGATCCTCGACGAGCGCGCCCGTCCGGGCAACCTGGCGACATGGGCGGTCGATCGCGTGCGCGCGCTTCCATGGTTCGGCGACGATCGGATGCAGTGGGTGAAGGCGGTGGCGTTCACGGCGCTCGATCGATGGAACGTGCAGTTCTCGCGCGGAAGCACCGCCCAAGACATCCAGGACGAGCTGGGGCTCGCGGAGGCGAGCGCGGGTGCCCCGACGTTCACGGACCCCGAGATCGGGTGGCCACCCCCGCCGATGAAAACCATTGCATCGCCGCCGCTCCAGGGCGAAGGCCAATGGATCGCGCTCGACAAAGATCCTTTCATCACGCCCACCCCCAGTGGCATCGCACCGGCATTCGTGACGTCGTTCGTCCGTCCCAACGCCCACCGCCTGGACGTACGTGTGTACGTCACGCTTTGGGATCCTCGCCAAATCGCTCTTCACGTCGAAGCGGGAACCGTCGAGCCCATCACGGCCAGCGGCGAGCATGGTCCGGGTCTCGTCCCGCGCACCCCCGAGGTCATCAAGCGATTGGTGGCCGGTTTCAACGGCGGATTCCAGCCGCAACATGGCGAATACGGAGTACAGGCCAATGGCATCGAGTACCTTCCTCCGAAGCCGTATGCGGCGACCGTCGTCGAGCTGCGCGACGGCTCGAATGCGTTCGGTGCCTGGCCAGCACCCGGACACGAGGCCGAGGTGCCGGACGATGTCATCGCATTCCGCCAGAACCTCACCGCGCTCGTGCAGGACGGCAAGTTCAACCCATGGGGCCGCACGTGGTGGGGTGGAACACCGCCGGGGTGGCCTGACCAAATTCACAGCACACGCAGCGCCGTTTGCCTGACCCGTGATGGCTTCATTGCCTATTTCTACAGTACGAGCATCGCCGCCGACGATTTGGCGCAGGGAATGCTCGCGGGCCGATGCACTTTCGGAATCCATCTCGACATGAATCCGGGTCACGCGGGATTCGAATTTTACAATGTGGCTCCAGACAATCAGCTCAGACCGTTGCAACGACCGTTGCAGAGCGATTGGGAGGCCGAAGGAAAAGTCGCGGAGATGCCGGGATACGTCTTTCGCTCGCGACGGATGATCCGCGGCATGGGGCATATGTTGTTCCCCAGGTACATCCAGCGCGAAGCCCGAGACTTTTTCTATTTGACCGAACGTCCCATCCTCCCCGGAGCGCCCATCGATCCGGGACCAGGCGTCGAGGCCGACGAAAGGGTATGGCGCACCAAGGGCCTTCCGCAGCATGGTTTTCCGTACGCACTCGCGACGACCGTGGTGCGCGCCGACGGCCCGTCCGGGTTGAGGCTGAGCGTCTTGCGCGCCGACCCACGAACACTGAAGCCCGCCACTGCCGCGGGCCCGCCAGAACCGCCGGTGCTCTCGCTCACCGCCGGCGCGCGAGGCACGTTGTCTTTGTGGTGGTACGGCGGGGTCTTCTCCATCGGGCCGACCGCGCCCGGGAGCGACGCCACCGCGTTGGCGGGTGGCGTTCCACCGACGTCGTCACTTGCCGCGGCAGCGCGTGCGGCGGTCGGCGTGCAGGACGAGGACGGAATGCTGGTGTGGATCGAACTGCCGCCCGACACACCGGTGGTCGGCACGCAAACCGCCAAGGCGATGGATGCATGGCTGAGCCGACTCGGATGTTCTGCGCGGATGTCTCTCCCGGGCGACGCGCGAGCCTTGATCGGTGGCTCAGTCGAATTGTCGGGCAACTCCGTGGCAGAGGCGATGCCGCCGATTGGAGCGCGACTCGTTCGAGCCCACGCTCCTGATGCCCATACGATATTCGAAGGGACACCCATCGTGCCCATCCAGGTCTGGCAACCGCTGCAGGCCAAACGCGTTCGCTATTTCGTCAACCCGACCCCCTCGCCATCTTCCGCTTCTTCGTCAAGCGGCACTCCACCGCAGACGACAACCGAAAAATCGGCGACGACCGCGCCAAGTGCCACTGTACGTTTCCTCAATCGGCTACGATCGACCCACTAGCGGTTCATTGGCGCATCAAGTGTCCCCGGGTAGGACCACACTTGGTGCGAACTCGCTCGCAAACGCCTGCGGCGAGCGCTACCGTGACAACTCAGGAAGGCATACGCGCGCTTCAGTCGCGACCCGGGTTTGGACGACTCGGCTACCGGCGAGTGTATGCAAGAAGAACAGTTGCCCAAAGGCGGCAATGATATGGCCCATCAGGGCGGCGATGTTATGTTGAGCGCGCGAGGGTGCAGGAGACCCGGTCATGGCAACGGATGATAAGGGATCGGACCTCGACGTCTTCGAGGGCCTGAGCAAAAAAGCAAGCTCCGGCTCGTCTTCGACGGTGCCGCCACCGCCTCCTCCTCCCGGCGGAGGTGGTCATCACACGTTGCTCGGAATGACTTCACCGGCGCCCGTGTCGGCGCCCGCGCCCAGAGCGCCCACGTCCGCCCCTGCTTCGTCCGGCCCCCTAGACGGTTCGCGCCCGACGCCTCCACCTCCCGGGCGGGGATCCCTTCCGCCATTCACGCCTGACGTGCATGGACAAGCGGCCGTCAAGTCCGCCGTCGACGTCGACTGGGACGACGAGGATGAAGCCACCAAGATTTTCGACAAGGGAGATGACCCTCCGTCGAGGCTGCGTTCGGCGCCGATTCCGGCCGCTGGCGCCCCGCCGCCCGCCTCGAACATGAAGGCGACGCTCCTCGGGCTCACTCCTCCGCCGTCGGGAGGTTACCCATCATCCGTTGGCCGTTTCACGCCGCCGCCTCCTCCCCCCGGAAGCGCCTTTGCGCGCACGTCGGGCATCCCGTCGGCACCAGGAACTTTGCCGCCCCCAGGCATGGGGACTCTGCCGCCCCCGGCGCCGACACTCCACGGGCTTGGCGGATCGATGACGCAATCGCGATCCTTGCCTCCGCCCCCGATGGGGATGCACGGCATTGGCTCGACGATTCCGCCTGGGCAAGCCGGCATGGGCTCCGATTACCCGCTACGTTCGTCGATGCGCAGCACGGAGGAGACGGCCCTCCTTCACCCCGCGCAAAACCGTGCGTCCCTGTGGATCTTGCTGGGTCTGGGCGCGGCGCTCGTCGCCGGCGCGGTCTTGCTGCTCTTGCCGCACACCGGCCGCGCCGTCATCAACGTCACCGACCCAAGGGGGTCGGCCGTGGGTCGCGTCGACATTTACATCGACGGTCGCAAACAGTGCGACACGGCGCCATGCATCGTCGATCAGTTGAGCTCCGGTACGCATGAAGTGAAAGTCCTCGCGGATGGGTTCGAGGCCCCTGCGATGCAAGCGATCACCATCGAGTCACGCAAGGACTCGATGGCTACCTTTGCGCTCGGCGGCTCGGCGAAGGGTACGGGGATCAAAGTCAGCGGCACCCAGGCGGGCGTGAAGCTCTACGTCGACGACAAGGAAATCGGGCCGCTGCCGCAGGATTACCGAGACGTGACGCCCGGGGATCACGTCGTCAAGATCGTCGGGTCCGAGCGGTATCAACCCCTCGAGCGGAGGGTCACCATCGAGAAGGATCACATGGAGGACCTTGGTTCGGTCACGCTCAAGGTGCTCAAAGGAAAGGCGACCATCTCACTGTCGACTCCAGGCGCCAGGGTCTTTCTCGTCGCGGGCGCCGATCGACGCGAGCTGCCCATGCTGCCGATCTCGGTGGACATCGATACCGGCAAAACGTGGTCGCTCCTTGCGACACGGCCGGGCTATGGCGACTACAATCAACCCATTGGCTTCGACGATGGACAGGCGGAGAAGACGTACAACGTGACGCTCGAGCCCAGAGGAGGCCAGCCCGTCGCGGGAGCTTGGACCCCCATGCCGCCAGCCAACGGAGGCGTAATGGCGCCGCCCGCGCAGTACCAGCA
>JALYHX010000701.1 GCA_030776305.1 Myxococcota bacterium | reverse complement strand
CCCCGTGGACTGCGTCGCACAAAAGACGGCGAAGGGCCGCGGGCCGCCGACGAGCCCGCCGCGTACCGCTCGAGACGGTCGATGAGCCGGAGGCCGAACTTGGTGAACGCGCGCATGCCTTCGCTGTCTAGCGTGAGCCACACGTCGCGGATGGCTTCTTCGCGCCGCTCACGCAGTCGATCCATCAGGCGCTTGCCTCTGGCGGTCAACGTGTAACGCCGCTGACGCCCATCGGCCTCGGCAATGTTCGCGACGACCACGCCCTTTTCGATGAGTTGACGCAAGATTTTCGATACCGCGGCAGGTGTGCTCTCCCGCTGCCGTGCGAATAAGCTCGGCATGAAGTGCTCGGTCGCGATCTCTTCGACCGCACCCCACTGCTGATCGGTGAGCCCCACTTCTCCTGCAAGTTGCTCGCGCCGGTGCTGATAGAGTTCGGCCAGCCGCGTCAGACACTCGATCGCCGAGTGAACCTCTGCCGTGCTCGGGACGTCAGGACGCCTGGAAAGCGCCGCCCTTGTTGCTGCCATGACGACATCATGAACCTTGGTTAACTAACGCGCAAGGTAAATGAGCATCGGATATGGGACTATCCAACTGGTTCACGGGGTGGTGCGGCGCGTAACTACGACACGACGCGGCGATCGCAGAGGTTGCTTCGCTGGACTTCACTTCGTGCCCACACCCAAGAGCGCCGTGAAGCGCACCTCGGTGGGCCCCGGCCCAAGGCTATCGACCAGCCGGCGCACGATCCGCTCCGAGAACGCCGCGAACGCGTCTTCGCCCATCTTGCGGCGAATCAACACCGCGGGCACGCCGCCGCGAGAGAAGGTGCGCCACAGGTCCGCGGGGGTGGAGACGCCCGGAACGAACACGTGTTCATGCACCTCCACCGCCGCGAATCCGGCGGCTCCCATCTCGGCGATAATCTCTGCTGCCGTTCCGAGCGCGGCCGGCGCATCCCCGAGGCCGGAGCCGGGGAGCTCGGCCTTCATGGCTCCAAAGAGCGCAGCAAACGTCGGGACCCGGTCGAACGGCGGCCAGCTCGATATCACGGCGCGACTCCCTGGTCGCAGCACCCGCACCAGCTCGCGGAGACCTCGAGGACGATCGGGAAAGAACATCAAACCGAACATCGAGTATGCCGCGTCGAACGAACCATCGGGCCACGGCAGGGCCTGACCATCTCCCAGCTGCGTCGCGACGTTGGCGATTCCCGCGGCAGCCGCGCGCTTGTGCAGCTCCTCGAGCATTGCTGGCGCAAAGTCGATCGCTTCCACCCGTCGCGCCGTTCGCGCCGCCAGTAGCGTCAGAGAGCCCGGACCAGCGGCGACATCGAGCACGTCTCCTGTCGCGGGAACCAAGCGCAACGCGGCCTCCGCAAATGCTTCGAAGGAGTCCATGTTTTCCGCGACATAGCCGGAGGCGACGAGATCCCAGGGCCGTGGCGACGCAAGGGGCGAGGGCGGCGCGGTCGTCACTCGTCGCACAATACGCCTTGCGCGGACGCTCGGGTAGGCTCGCACGCCCGCCATGCGCTCGATCGGGCCACTCCGTCCCCTCGACCGCGCGCTCGACGCCGCCGTGCACCATCGCGACCGTGCGCTGCAGCACCTTGTCCTCAAGGTCGGGATGCCCAAGGAGCGCATCTCGCCACTGTCTTTCGAGATGCATGCACGCCGCACCGGCGGCGCTCGGTACGTGCCGGACTTCGCGCGTTCGAGGCGACCGGAGATTGTCCTCCAGATTCGCCGTGTACTCGTCCGCGGTCTGTCCGTCCACGCTCGTGGCGCCATCCTTGCGCGTGCGTCGGTGCGCCTCCTCGTGAGCAGGGTGAGGCGTCGCCGGCGTCAACGCGATGCGCTCGAACTCGGCTCCGAGCAAGTGCCGCGGCGATCGAGTTGGCGGCGAAGTTCGGCGATTTCCTTCTCTTGCACCTGCATCGTTGCAACGACCATGCTGAGGTACCCGTAGATGTCGACGCGGTCATGGGACAGTTGACTGCGGGGCTGCGCGGGTTGTCCTCGATGATGAAGCCCAGATGCTTGGGGTTCGGGTCGTCGTACTGCGCCTTGTAGTTGTAGGTCGCCATGCGAGGGGGCTCGCGGTCGCAAGAGAGCGGTGGGCGATCGGCTCGTCATTGCGCTTCGCGCTCGTCGGCTGGATGACCGTGTCGACCACGACCGTACCGAGCGTGCGCGGTGCGACCTCTGGGATCGCCTCCGGCAATGCCACGACGGCGGGCACATTTTCCCGCTTCTCATGTGCGCCCACACTCGATGAGGCTGCAACCTGCACGCGTGCGGGACGCGTCATGCGGTAGGAAACGACTCCCGTGCCCCGACCGCACCGACCATGGCAACGGTCGCGAAGACCTTCATCAACACCACCGCCGTCGCTGCCTTCGATGTCGCGCTCGTGGTTGCAGCGAGCCCCGTTCCGACGCCGAGCCGAACCAGCAGTGCACCGCGCACGCGCGTCCGGTCGCGCTCTGACGGGTCGTGGCCGTCGCGCGCGAGATCCAGCAGCGCCCTGTCCTCGTGGCTCAAATGGCTCATCGCGTTCTCGCGGGAATCGACTCGCGGATGCCGTTGCCGGCTTGACCGCGACGATCCCTCCGTACTCCATCGCCTCCGCCTCCGTCATCGCCAAACAGACGGTCACTCGCTCGTCCATCACGCCGTCACTGGTCAATTCCGCGTTGGGAGTCTTTCACACCGATAGACCGAATTAAGGGCTTGTTGGGAAAGAGCAAATGCGCCAGAAATCACTCTTACGATGACCGCCCAAAGTCTCGACCGTCGCCGCTTTCTCATTCTCGGAGGCGGCACCATGGCTCTAACAGCGTGCTCGTCGGCGTCCGTGACGCCTGCACAAGTTGGCGATGTGCCTGCGATGAACGTCTCGTCGCTCACGGTGGGGACCCTCGAGCCGATAGGCAACTTGGCGGTCTGTCTCGGTCGCGACGCCAAGGGCGTCTACGCGATGACGCTGACGTGCACGCACATGGGGTGCACCATCGGAAACGTCACTTTTCAGAAACTCACGTGCCAGTGTCACTCCAGCCAGTTCGATGGGAACGGCAGCGTAGTCAGCGGGCCGGCGACGCAATCCCTGCAGCACTTCGCAGTCACGGTGGACGCGAGCAGCAACCTGACAATCCACGGTGGACAACTCGTGACCTCCGACACGCGTCTCGTCGTCTGAGCTCGCTCGTCGACTCTACGGCACCGGATCCGGCGGGACGCCGTGCTTGGTCGCGTTTTCGCATCCGAGCTCTACGCCGGTGTTGCCGTCGACGGTCTTCAGGATTTTGAACTCGACGCGGCGGTTCTTCTCCCAGGCGACCTCGCTGTGGCCGAGCTCCTCCGGGCAGAACTCGCCATAACCCTTGCTGCGTAGGCGACTCTGCGCGATTCCTCGCGCGACGAGCGCGCGAAGGACCGAGTTCACCCGGTCCTGGGTGAGCTTCAAGTTGTGCTCATCGCTCGCCCGCTCGTCGGCGTGTCCGGCAATCTCGAGGAGCATGAACTCGGGATGGTGCGCCAGGGTGGTGGCCACCGCGTCGAGGATCTTGTTGGACTCCGGAAGGATCTCCGCGCTGTCGGTCCTGAACTTGATCTTCTCGAGAATGATGATGTTGTTGTCCTGAATGATGACGCTTCCCTTGTCCGGGCAGCCGTCTTCGTCCTCGAATCCGTTGTAAGTCTCTGGATCGTTCGGACACTTGTCCCGCACGTCGGGGATGCCGTCCTTGTCGTTGTCCGGGTCCGGGCACCCGTCCTCGTCCTGGAAGCCGTCCTTGTCCTCCGGGTCGTTGGGGCACTGATCGATCTTGTCGGGGATGCCGTCCTTGTCGTTGTCCGGGTCCGGACAGCCGTCCTCGTCTTGGAAGCCGTCGCGATCCTCAGGCTCGTCCGGGCACTTGTCTTTGGAGTCGAGGATCCCGTCTCCGTCGCGGTCCCCATCGTTTCCCTCAGGGCAGCCGTCCTCGTCGTGATCGCCGTCGCGATCTTCCGGCACATTGATGCACCGGTCGTCCACGTCGGGAATGCCATCGTTGTCGTTGTCCGGGTCGGGGCAACCGTCTTCGTCCTTGAAACCGTCGAAATCCTCGGGATCGTCCGGGCACTGGTCGACGTCGTCCTTGATGCCGTCACCGTCGCGGTCGCCAATCGAAGGCTCGAAGACAAAGCCCAAGAATGCGCGCTCGTCGGCGGCCTCGAAACCATGGCCATATCGTGTACCTCCACCGAGCATCAGGTAGGAGTTGCGCTCGACAAACAGCTTGATGCCGCCGACGACTTCATTGCTGTTCACGATCTCTCCACTGCCCTCCTGCGGAAGGAGCTGACTGCCGTACGTCTCCGCAACGAGATCGAGCGATTCGAGGGCGCGAAAACTGATGCCGCCGCCGTAAGTGAAGAGGTTGCCATCTAAGAATGTGCCCCGGTTCAGATCGAGCCGCGTCCCGCTCTGTCCGGTCACCGAGTGGCCCCGATACCCGGCGTTGATCGCGACCCGCAGCTGCCCTCCCGGACCGAAGCGCTTCTCGACCGCCACGACCGGCCAGTACCAGAAGCCCGGCTCGGCCCCCGCGTTCGCCGCCGCGGCGTCCAACCCCCATCCCGCTTGCGCGCCGAGCGCCAACCCCAGCCCTCGTTCAACCTTCAGAATGCGCCACTTCGCGTGGGCGGCGACATAGCCTATCCCCTGAAAGTCAAGCTTGTTCGGCCCCCACGCGTTCGGGAACAGCTGTTGACCGTTGCCGTCGGCGGTGGTCGGACCGGACATGAGATCGACCGGCAGGTCCAATCCGACGATGATCTGGTTGGCGATCCCATAGCTGAACTGAAACGTCCCCTGAAACGAATGTTCAATCAGCGGGTCGCTGATTTTCGTACGCAGGAGCGTGTGCCCGTAGTCGAGGACCAGGCCAAAGCTGACGGACTTCGAGCCGAGGATGTCGGTCCCATTGACCGAGAAGAGCCCCTTCGAGTCCATCGCAGGCCGGAACAAATGTGTGTCGAAGCCCTTGGCATTGCTGCTCGGGATGACGTTCGGCGTCGACTGAGCACGGGCTTCACCTGCGACCCCCACGACGGCGAGCGCGGCGCCCAGGGCCAGCACGCGCCGATCAGCACAATGGACCATCCAACCTCGGCTTCCGTTCGCGCGCGACTTGCCTTCTCATACGGCGCAGATTTTCTGCGAAGGAGGCTAACACACACACTCCGTGGCAGAGCACGCTATTGCATTGTACGGTCGACTCATCCCGGTCGACCGGCGTCCCTTCACAAGGCGTCCCCTCCGTACGGCCCGGCCGCTTTCGCCGCTTTTCGCTGGCCGGCGTTCCATGACAGCGAAAAACGCTCTAGGCTGCCTGCTGGGTCACGTGAAGCCGTTCCATCTCGGTGGACTCGCCCGGACCCTGCTCGTCGTCGTTGCCGTCGCTGCTCAGCTCGTCGAGTTACCTGCGGTTCGCGCCGATGACGTGTACCTCGACGGCACTTGGAACATGAGCGCCGTGACCGAGTCGTTCATGGTTCAACAATGGGGGCGGCCATGCGGTCCGCCTCCTGTGTCGCGTACCGTTCTGCCCGCCGGTCCGGTCGCCATTCGGAGCGACCAAGGCGAACTCGTCGTCCGGTACGATCGGCACGCGCTACGCACGGATCAGTGTCTCGACCCGATGCCAACACTGGCCCGCGAGGCGCACACGCGCGACGCACGCTCGTGGCGTACGCGGTGCACGACGCCGCCGGGCGATTCGCGCCGCGCGACCGTGAACACGGCGTTTTTCATCGCCCCCGGCAATGACTCGATTTCGATCGCCGAGACCGGCCGCTACGAGTTCACCATCCAAAATGAGCGGTGTGTCGCGGACGTCAAGCGGGCGGGTTCTCTCTCGCGTGTCGTCACGGTAAGCGCGACGCCTTCTGCAGGAGGGATCCCCGTGCCTGGCGCGGCACCGATCGCCGCCGACAAGACGCCGTTGGGTGCGTCGAAGGGCGATTGCAGCGGGTTGGGCGAGCCCGCTCGCCTTGAAGTGCGCCCGTCGCGCAAGTTGATGCGACTCGGGGAGACCTTCGCCTTTCGCGGAGTCGTCGTCGACGCGAAGGGGTGTCCCACGGCGACGCCCATCCAGTGGACCGTGGGACCCATCAAGTTTCATGATGGACTACCGCACGACGCGCGGCCGTCCATCGACGGTGCAGGCAGAGTTACCGCGCCGTTATCGGATTTCGCAGACGCGACGTTCGACGTGGTGGCGAGCGCGGCTGGGCGGGAGGCACGCGCGTCGGTGGAAGCGACGTCGGGGGCGAACTACGAGGCGCTGCTCGCGCAATCGGGGCTTGATTCGAACGGAGAGCGTGGTGAGCCGTCGGTGGCGGCGCTCGCGACGAGCTCGATAGGCGCGTCACGGGCGCGCGCGGAGGATGGTGCCTCGCGGCGGCGCACCACGTTCATCGCGGTCGTCATCGGGTTGGCGCTCGCCCTCGGCGTCGTCGCGATCATCGGCGCCCGTCGTGCCCGGAGCGCGAACAAAGCGGCACGTGCGGCAGAGGCGCGCCATGCCCAAAAGATGCTCGAATACGACCGGCAGAAGCGCGATCGCGAGCAGCAGCAGGCGGCGCTGACGCGCGCACACATACAGAGCATCGCAATTGCCCAACAGCAATCTGCTGCCGCAGCAGCTCGCGGCATCGATTCAGGCCCGGCCTTTTGCCCTTCGTGCCGGCGCGAGTTTCTCGGCGCAGGTGGATTCTGTCCATTCGACGCGAATCGCTTGATTGCCATCGCGGGCCATGAAGAGCTGCTCAGGGGACCGCCCGGCGGTATCTGTCCAGCGTGCAAGCGTGGCTTCAACCCGGGTGTGAGGGTGTGTCCGCAGGACGGCGAAGATCTCCTTCCTCCGTCGGTGGTCAGCGCTCAGGCGGCGACGCCATCATTGCCCGCGCGTGGAAAAATATGTCCCACGTGCGGTGGACACTTCGAGGGCAGTGCCGGATTCTGCGTGAAAGATGGCACGCACCTGGTTCTCCTGAACTAATGCGGGTCGGAGTGCGTCTGTCACACACACGCCCCCGTCGCGCGGATCGTGCCTCCACGGCAGAGCGGACGCGCGACGCGCGCCGCGCTACCATCATCGTCCCCAAGCGGATGGCACGTTCGTCGCGTGCGGCAACATCGGAAAAACTCGAGGGAACGGTCGCGGGATGAAGATCACGTGCCAGGCGTGCCAGGCAAAGTACACGATCGCCGACGAGAAAGTCGCCGGCAAGGTCGTCAAGATCCGTTGCAAGAAATGCGGCGCATCGATTGTGGTGAACGGCAACGACCCTTCGGCCGGCGCCTCTCAACGCCCTGCACTCGAGGGAGTCATCGAGAACGTAGGACCGCTGAACGCGCAGGGGTCCTGGACCGTCAATGTGGCCGATGGCGACCAGCGCACGATGACCGAAGCCGAGATTGTGGCCAGCTACGCCACCGGCGTCGTGACCGAGGAGACCTTCTGCTGGCAGGAGGGGATGGCGGACTGGCTGCCAGTTCGCGAGATCGTGGCGCTCTACGCCGTGTGCGTGGCAAAAGCTGGGGCGCGCGCGCAGGATGCCAAGGAGGAGGGTTTGGAGACCAAGATTCAGGATTCGACCTCCGCACCGCCGGCCACCCGTTCGGCGGCGGCTCCACCGGCGCGTCCGTCCAACCACCCGTCGGCCAAAGAAGGCAACGGTTCGCTCGCAGCGCTGGCACCCGCCGCGGCTATGGCCGCTCGGCGTCCGGCGGGTCGCAACGCGGCCGCAGACCTGTTCAGCAGCGCCGCGCGAGCAGGCGGTGAAGAGGACGTCTTGACGAGCGCGCCCGCCGGGGTGCCCCCGATGCACGACGACGGAAAGCTCATGGGGGCGCGCAACGAGAACAGCTTGCTCTTTGGCCTTCAAGAAAAAGGAGGCGCGCCGGCGCCGTCGATGACGGCAACGAACGAAGCATCCGGACTCATCGACATTCGCCAGCTCAGCGCTCAAATGCGATCGACGGACGAAAAGAAGCAGAGTCGCGTCGACGACATCATGAACCTCGGTGGCGGAGGCCAATTCAGCCCATCGCTGGGAGCCCCAATTCTCACGGCGCCATCGCTCGAGGCGTACTCGCAGCCACCGCCCCCGAACGCCGTCAATGCAGTTGGGATAGCCGGGGATACGCAGGCCCGGAACAAGGCCATGATTTTCCTCGCCCTCGGCGGCGGAACGTTCTTCCTCGTTGCGGCGATCGGCGTCGCGGTCCTTCTGCTGAGAAGCAAAGCGTCGCCCTCGGACGATCACGACAAGTCGCAAACCAGCACCACCGAGGCGACGCCTACGGGCGGCGCATCCGTTGCGATGAACCCGCCCGCTACCGGCGTGGTGGCGAGTGCGCCTCGAGGCGCGGCATCCCCAGAGGTCTCGAGCGGGAGCCCCTCCCAGGGTGCCAATGCCGGCGCCAAAGAGTCGCCACCCAAGGACACGAAAGAGACGGCGGCACCGAAAGAGACCGCCCCCAAAGAGCCGAAGCCGACGGCCGTGACGACGCCGAAAGAGACCGCGACGACTGGTGCACCGGCCGCGGAGTTCAACATGGGGGAGGCCAGATCACGCCTTGCAGGCATTGCCGGAGGCGTGCAGAGCTGCAAACGCGGAGATACGACAGGAGGCGGGAAGGTCGAAATCGTGTTCGCTCCCAGCGGCGGCGTGCAGTCCGCGAACCTGATGTCGGGGTCGCCCTTCGATGGGACGCCAACGGGAAAATGCGTGGAGGCACGATTCCGCGGCGCACATGTGCCGGCTTTCGGTGGGAGTCCGTTCACGGTGACCAAGAGCTTCAGCATCAACTGATTGCCGTATGCCGTCCCTCTTCGTCGGTCTCGTCGCGCTTGCAGCCTTTCTCTTGGGCCTACGGGTAGGCATTGGAGTTGGCTACCGCGCCGAGCGACGGCGCAAACGTGACCCCTCCGGCGTGCGCGCATAGGATGTGCGGGTGCATGAT
>JALYHX010000700.1 GCA_030776305.1 Myxococcota bacterium | reverse complement strand
GCCATACATGGCGCAGCCTCTCAAGGGGAGCTGGAATGGCGTTGAGTTGGGGATCTTCGCGGTGACCCCAGCGGGCGGCACGGCTCAAGGCCAGGCGGACTTCTCCTACTTCCGATTTGCGGCGTTTCCGTGAGAAAGACAGACGCGCGCGTTCGTCGCCGCAAGCCTGTCGCGTGCGGCTCGAGTAGCCCGAGCGCCCAAACGTCGGGGAGCGGTGATCAGTCTGCCACTCATTCGGTCGCGTCCGTATCGGCGTCATCGAACGCGCGCTCTTCCGCGCTCGAAGCCTCGGGCGGCGCCCCCTGCCTCGGCCGCTTCGTCACTGGTTGCGGAGTCCTCGAAGGCCTCGACGAAACGAGGAGCGGCGCCGGGTCGCCCACCATGTCGACGCCCTCCTCTCCGGCCAAGGCCCGCCTCGTTTGCTCGAGAGCTCGCGCCCGGATCGCGGCTGCCATCTCTTCGCGTCGCTCCATCTCCTCGACCAGGCTCGTTGCCTGAGCCACTCTCTCGCGCGACGACGCAAGGCTCACCTCCGCGGTCGTTGCCTGTTGTCGCACACGTGAGAGCGTCGAGCGCTCTTCGCTCAGGAGTCGCTCCGCCTGAAGGCTCGCTTCGGCGTGGGTAGACCGAAGCGCAGCGAGCTCTTCTCCATGTTCGCGCCGAAGGCGCGCCAATTTCGCTTCCAGATTCATGAACCGCGCTCTATCCGCTTGCAGCTCTTCACGCGTACGTTCGAGCGCCGCAGCCCCATCGGAGGCCGACTGCTCCGCGAGCTCCGCTCGATGCAGCGCCTGGTTCATCGCCTCGGTGCCGCGCGCCACATCCTCGCGCATCGATTCGAGCTCGCGCACGCGCGCGGTCAGCTCGCTCGCGCGACCCTCGGCCACCGTCCGGGCCCGCTCGGCGTCCGCAATGCGCACGAGCATGCGGGCGAGGTTATCGGCTTCAGCTTGCCGCTCTTGCTTCAATCGGGCGAGCTCGGACTCGAGCGTGGCGATTCGCGCCGGCAAGGCATCTATTCTGGGCCGCGACGCCGTTCGGCGTGGCTGCGCCTCGTCATGGCGCGACGTTGGCGCTCCCTCCGCGCGTGCATCTCGGGGAAGGGGCCGTGTCGATTTCGACTGCGGGCGCTTCGGCTTGTGCGTTTCCGACATAGGCGCTGCGCTCAGTATGCGCCCTTCCTGCACGATCCGCCTACCGAAACTCGGCGTCTTGACGGGCAGAAGGGGTCGTCGCAGAATCAATCGACCTATCGGGATATGAAGATGACATCCCTCGGCGCAGCGGTCGACGTGCTTCAAGTCATCGGCGAGCCGACCCGCGTTCGCTTGATGGCGCTGCTCGGGCAACAGGAGCTCACCGTGGCCGAGGTGGTCGCCGTGACCCAGCTTGCCCAATCGAGCGTCTCGACGCATTTGGGCAAGCTTCGGGAGGCGGGTCTGGTCCGGGATCGCAAGTCGGGCGCCTCGACCTACTACGCGCTCAACGAAGGCGCGATGCCAACGAGCGCCCGAAGGGTCTGGGAGATCGTCCGGGCGGAGGTGCACGATTCGCTTCTCGAAGACGACGGCGCTCGCGCGCTCCGGGTCGTGCGTGCGCGAGATCGGGCGTCCGGTTGGCCCGACGCCGCGGCAGGAGAGATGGAGCGGCACTGGTCACCGGGACGCACGTGGGAGTCGCTGTCTCGCGCCCTGGTTGGGCTCATCCGCCTCGGTGATGTCATCGATATTGGCGCAGGAGACGGCACGGTCGCGCAGCTCATCTCTCCACGCGCGCGAACCTGGACCTGTCTCGACCGGAGCGAACGCATGCTGTCGGCCGCGCGAAGCCGACTCGCCCGCGCCAAGAACGCGCGTTTCGTGATCGGCGACGCGCAAGAGCTTCCCCTGGACGACGGCGCCTTCGACACTGCGCTCCTGCTCCACGTCCTGACTCAGGTTCAGTCGCCGGGTCTGGCGTGCTCGGAGGTAGCGCGGGTCCTTCGTCCCGGCGGCGCGCTCGTCGCCGTGACGCTCGATGCCCACGATCACGCCGAGACGACCGCTCCATACGGCGACGTGCACGCCGGGTTTGCTCCGGCAGCACTCCGGCGAGCGATCGCTCGTGGCGGGCTCGACGTGGACGCATGCGACGTCACGAGTCGCGACGCGCGCCCCCCGTGTTTTCGCGTCGTCACGGCCTTCGCAACCAAGCATCGAGGCAGAGCATGAACGACACCGATTCGATTCTTCGCGAGCTGATTGACCGACGCATCCTCTTGCTCGATGGCGCGATGGGGACAATGATCCAGCGTCGCAACCTGTCGGAGGGTGACTTTCGCGGCGCGCGTTTCGAGCGCCATCCACGCGATCTCAAAGGCGACAACGACATACTCGTCTTGACCCGCCCAGACGTCGTGCGCGCCGTCCACGACGCATATTTCGAGGCGGGGGCCGATCTCGTAGAAACGAACACGTTCAACTCCACGTCGATCGTTCAAGCGGACTACGGAATGGAGGGCCATGCCTACGAGATGAACGTCGCCGCGGCCCGCCTTGCCAAGGAAAGCGCGCGCGAGTGGACGAAGCGGACGCCGAAGAAGCCGCGCTTCGTCGCCGGAGCCATTGGGCCCTTGAACAAGACGCTCTCGCTATCGCCGAGCGTGGCCGATCCGGGATACCGCGCGGTGACCTTCGACGAAGTGCGCGACGCCTATGCGGAACAGGTCCGAGGGCTGATCGATGGCGGCGTCGATCTCGTTCTTCTCGAGACATTCATCGACACGCTCAACGCGAAGGCCGCCCTCGTCGCCGTGCAAGACGTCTTCGATGGGATGGGAGTCCGACTGCCGATCATCATTTCGATGACGATCACCGACAAGAGCGGCAGGACACTCTCGGGGCAAACGGTCGAGGCCTTCTGGATCTCGGTGTCGCATGCACGGCCACTCGCCGTCGGGATCAATTGCGCGCTTGGCGCCCGAGAGATGCGACCGTATGTCGCCGAGCTGGCGAGCGTCGCCGATGTCTATGTCAGTTGCTACCCCAATGCAGGATTGCCGAACGCGTTCGGCGAGTACGACGAGACCGCGGAGACGACGTCCAGCCTCGTCCGCGAGTTCGCCAGCGCGGGTCTCGTCAACGTCGTCGGCGGCTGCTGCGGGACGACCCCCGATCACATCCGAGCAATCGCCGCCGGCGTCGAGGGGCTAACGCCGCGAAAGCCGCCCAAGCTCGAGCGCTTCACGCGTCTTTCGGGGCTCGAGCCTCTGGTGATTCGGCCGGATTCGAATTTCATGATGATCGGCGAGCGGACGAACGTCACCGGTTCGAAGAAGTTTGCGGAGCTGGTCAAGGCCGGCGACTTCGCCAAGGCGGTTGAAGTCGCGCTCGACCAGGTCCGCGGCGGCGCAAACATTCTCGACGTCAACATGGACGAGGGGATGCTCGACGGCGAGGAGGCGATGACCACGTTTCTTCACTTGATCGCCAGCGAGCCAGAGATTGCCCGTATTCCTTTCATGGTAGATAGTTCGAAGTGGAGCGTCATCGAAGCAGGGCTCAAGTGCCTCCAAGGCAAGGGCGTGGCCAATTCGATCAGCCTCAAAGAAGGAGAGGAGGACTTTCTAGCCAAAGCGACGAAGATCCGCCGGTATGGCGCGGGCGTCGTGGTCATGGCCTTTGACGAGACAGGTCAAGCCGACACCGCCGAACGCAAAGTCTCCATCTGTCGGCGGGCCTTCGACTTGCTGACCAAGAACGGGCGATGGGACGCGACCGATGTCATCTTCGATCCCAACATCCTCGCCATCGGCACGGGCATCGAAGAGCACGCGGGGTATGCTCGCAACTACATCGAGGCGACGCGGATCATCAAAGAAGCTTGCCCAGGGGCGAAGATCTCCGGCGGGGTGAGCAACCTGTCTTTCTCGTTCCGGGGAAACAACCCGGTCAGAGAGGCGATGCACTCGGCGTTCCTGTACCACGCCATCCGCGCGGGGATGGACATGGGGATCGTCAACGCCGGGCAGATCGGCGTGTACGAGGACATTCCGAAGAATTTGCTCGACCACGCCGAAGACGTCATCTTCGATCGCCGCCCCGATGCGACCGAACGGCTGGTGACGTTTGCCGAGACCGTCAAGGGGCATGGGAAAAAGAGGGAACTGGATCTCGCCTGGCGCGATGCCCCCGTGGAGCAACGCCTGACTCATGCGCTGGTGCACGGGTTCGTCGATTTCATCGACCAAGATACCGAGGAGGCGCGCGCCAAGTCGACGCGACCGCTGGAAGTCATCGAGGGGCCGCTCATGGACGGGATGCGCGTCGTCGGCGACCTTTTCGGCGCGGGCAAGATGTTCTTGCCGCAAGTCGTCAAGAGCGCTCGGGTGATGAAGCGTGCGGTCGCGTACCTTTTCCCGTTCATGGAAGAAGAGAAGGCTCGTCCCGGTTCGCAGGCGCGCCAGATCAACGCCAAGGTGCTGATGGCCACGGTGAAGGGGGACGTGCACGACATCGGCAAGAACATCGTCGGCGTCGTTCTCGGCTGCAATGGCTACGATGTCGTCGACCTCGGCGTCATGGTTTCTAGCGACAAGATTCTGAACACGGCCATCGAACAGAAGTGCGACATCGTCGGCCTCTCGGGGCTGATCACACCTTCGCTCGACGAGATGGTGCACGTGGCGAAGGAAATGAAGCGCCGCGGAATGGTATTGCCGCTGCTGATCGGCGGCGCAACGACGAGCCGGCAGCATACGGCGGTGAAGATCGCGCCGGAGTACGATGGGGCAACGGTGCACGTTCTCGACGCATCGCGAGCGGTCTCGACGGTGTCCGCATTGCTCGACCCCAAGCAAAAGACTGTATTTTGGGAGAAGACACGGGAGGACCATGAACAGCTGCGGCGGCTGCACGCACACAAGCGCGCGAAGCCTCTCTTGCCGTACGCGCAAGCGAACGAGCGGCGCCTGCGGATCCCGTGGCGCCAGGAGGATGTACCCGAGCCGGCCTTCATTGGCTCGCGCGTCATCGAGGACGTGCCTCTCGCGGACATCGCCGAGTACATCGACTGGACGTTCTTCTTCACGGCCTGGGAGCTCGCGGGCAGGTTCCCCGCGATCTTCGAGGACCCGCGTCACGGAGAGGCTGCACGCGAGCTCTACGACAACGGTCGGGCGCTCCTCGATCGCATCGTTCGCGAACACCGCCTCGTCGCGCGCGCCTCCTTCGGCCTTTGGCCCGCGCAAAGCGAGGGAAACGACATCGTGCTCTACGAAAGCGAAACGCGCGACCGTTCCATTGCGCGATTCTGCGCGCTTCGCCAGCAACAGGACAAGGGCGACGATGGCGCGTATCTCAGCTTGGCGGACTTCGTCGCTCCGCGCGACAGCGGCGTGCGCGACTGGGTCGGCGCGTTCGTCGTCACGGCGGGGATCGGCGTGCAGGAACTCTCCGCTTCGTTCGAAAAGGAGCTCGACGACTATCACGCGATCATGGTCAAGGCACTCGCCGACCGCCTCGCAGAGGCGCTCACCGAGCTCTTGCACGAGCGCGTGCGCCGCGCCTGGTACGCACCGGACGAGGCGTGCTCGAGAGACGCACTCATCGCCGAAAAATACCGCGGGATCCGTCCGGCGTTCGGCTATCCCGCATGTCCGGATCACTCCGAGAAGCGTACGCTCTTCGATCTCCTTCACGCCGACGCCATCGGTGTCGCGCTGACGGAGCATGGCGCGATGTTGCCCGCAGCGAGCGTCAGTGGTCTCTACCTCGGCCACTCGCAATCTCGATACTTCAACGTGGGCCGTATCGGCCGCGACCAGGTCGAAGACTACGCCCGGCGCAAAGGAGTGAGTGTGCCCGAGGTCGAGCGGTGGCTCGCGCAGAACCTCTCGTACGATCCGCCCGCGGTGGGTTCTGACCCCACGCGATAGACGGCGGCGATCGCCAAAAAGCGTACGGATGACGGTGACTCCTTTCGACGACGCTCCGCCCGCGCTAAAAGATGGCTCGTGACCACGACCGCGGCACGCGAACCCGTTGGCTCCGATGAGACCAACCTTGCGCCGGAGTTGCTCGTTCGGATGCATGAGTGGATGGTGCGCGCGCGCTGCCTCGAGGAGCGCCTCATCCGCATGAACAAACAAGGCGACGGCTTCTTCTGGATCGGCGGTCCGGGGGAGGAAGCGCTGAACGTTCCGCTTGGGATGCTCGTCCGCAAAGGGCAGGGGCCTCGATACGACTACTTGCATCTCCACTACCGGTCGAGTGCCACACTGCTCGCGATGGGGGCCGATCCGGTGGACACGCTGCGGCAGATGAAAAGCACCATCTCCGATCCGTATTCGCGCGGCAGAAACTTTTGCAATCACTACTCCGTGCGCAAATGGAACGTCCTTCCCGTGTCTTCACCGATCGAGGTCCAGTTTTCGCTTGCGCCGGGCACCGCGATGGCCAACAAGCGTGCCGGCGCCCACGCGATCACGATTGTCCAAGGCGGGGATGCGGGGACTGCGGAGCCGGATTTTGCAACATGTCTCATATGGTGCTCGCGGCCCGGTCGCGAGCTTCCGTGCCTGATGATCGTGGCAAACAATGAATGGGGCATTTCGACGCCGGCGTCCGAGCAGCATGGCGAGAAACAGATTACCGACCGGGCAAGGGCATTCGGAATCAAGAGCGCGGTCGTCGACGGACGCGATCCCGAGGTGGCCTACCGTGAGATCGAGAAGGCGATGGAGTACGTTCGCAGAGAGAACAAACCGTTTCTGCTCGAAGCGACCGTCTCCAGACTCTACGGGCATTCGTCGGCGTCCGGCGCGAACTTCGTGGCCGACGAGATCGACTGCCTACCCCTGTTCGAGAAGAAGCTCGAGGAAAGAAAAATCCTGACGCGGACGGAGATGGACGAGCTTCGGGCACGGTGCACGCAGCAGCTTCTCGAGGCGACCAAGCGTGTCCGCGAGGAGCCGACTCCGACAGGCGACGACATCTGGAAACACGTCTTCGCCGATCGCGATGTCGTCGGTATGGCCGACGCGAAACCGGGAGTCGTTGGTAGAACCGACGCGGAGCCCGGAGGCATTGCAGGAGAAGGCGCAGGGCACGGGCGGAACGGAGCGGGATAGATGGCGACGCTCGTGCAGGCCGTTCGATTGGCGCTCCACGTCGGCGAGGAGCGCCTCGGCGTCACCGACATTTTTGGTGAGGACGTCGGACCGCCGCTCGGCGGCGTGTTCACCCAGTCGCAGGGACTCGAGACGGCGTGGAATTCGCCGCTCGACGAGCGCGGGATCGTGGGGACGGCGATTGGCCTCGCGGTCGCGGGGCAACGTCCCGTCGCGGAAATCCAGTTCTGCGACTACGCGTTCAACATGATCGATTTGTTGAAGCTCGCCGGCGGTCTCTGCTGGACGTCGGCGGGCGACTACAACTGCCCCATGGTCCTGATGACCCCGGTGGGAAGCGGAATCCGCGGGAGCATTTACCATTCGCATTCGTTCGACGCGCAGGCCACCCGGATCCCGGGTTGGAAGATCGTGATTCCGAGCAATCCGCTCGACGCCTACGGACTCATGCTCTCGGCAATCACCGACCCGAACCCGGTCATGTACCTCGCGCCGAAGGCGCTTCTCCGCGCCAAGGCGGAGCCGAACGAGCGGATCCCGGGCGAGCCGGACGACGACCGAGTGCTCTCGAAGATGATCGACGCGCCGCTCGGAGATCGGTCGAAATGGCGCCCGGAGTGGCCTGCCGTCGAGGACCTGTTCATCCCCATCGGGCAGGCGCGCACGTGTCGTGAGGGACGACACGTGACCACCGTGACGTACGGCCGGATGGTCCCCGTGGCGATGCTGGCGGCCAAGGCGCTGGAAGCGGAGGGCATTGAAACCGAGGTCATCGATCTACGGTCGCTGCATCCTTACGATTGGGACGCCGTGCGCGCGAGCGTGCGAAAGACGAACCGCGTCCTTTTTCTCAACGAGGACACCGAGGTGACGAACTTCGGCGAGCATCTCTTGCGCCGTACCGCCGAGGAACTGTTCTACGAGCTCCATGCGCCACCACGTCTGTTGGCGGGTGCGCACGTGCCGGGCATCGGTCTCGCCGATGCGCTTGAGCGAGCAAGCGTCCCGCAGCTCGAACAGGTCGTAACCACGTTGCGCGATCTCGCGCAGCATGAGGTGTGACGGGTCATCGCAATTTGCTTGCGAGGCCGGGCGCCGATCGCGACCGGATGACCTCGTTCAACGCGACTGAAGAGCGTTCTAATACCTCTCCTTCGGCTCGTCCGACGTCATCACCTGGACATTCGGCAGTACGTCGCTCGCGAAGCGATCTCGCACCGCCTTCGCTCGCTCGAGTTCGCTGCGCGCCGGGACCGCAACCCCGACAATGAGGCACGCGCCTCTCCATGCCGGGTACGTTGCGTAGGCCACGGCGTACTGATCGCGGTCTCCGAGCGTCGCGGTGGTTGCGACGAGCGCGTCGATGTCGGCGATCTTGCCCTTCCACGGCACTGCTTTGGGCGGTTCGTGCTCGATGGCCACCTCGAACGAGTCCACCCACGGTTGCGCCCAATGCTCGAACATCGCGCTGCATGCGCCGGGCGCTGTCTCGTCGTCGACGTGAACGATGAACCCGGCGACGATGGCGTGATGATCCTTTCCGTAGCGAAATCCGACCAGACTTTTGACCCCCCAGAACTTCACGCGCATCCAGTGGTCGTTGTCCGGCAATTGAATGCGTACGCTGTTTTGCCGGTCGAGCCGCCAGCCGAACGCCCCTACCTTGAGCTGCTCCAGTGCCGCCGCGTGTTCGGCGCCCCCCTCACCCCCTTGTGCGGGAGTCCCATCGTCTTTCGGCGGCGGCGCGGGTGCGACGGGCTGTGGATGAGCCTGAGCCGGAGCGCTGCACCCGCTGACCGCCAGCAGAAGCACGGATGAGGCAATGAGGGCAGCGGCCGCCGCGATCGCCGCGACCCCAGTACGCAAGAATGGCGAAAGGCAGAGCGTTCGCACCGGCAAGCCTTGCCACTTTATCTGACACCAGTCGGTGGCGCGGCGCCAAATTGGCTTGGCAAGCGATGGCACGCCGGCGGTGTTAAAAGAAAGGGTAGGGGATTCTCTCCCGCGATCGCCAAGGATTCAGGCAGCCGATGCACCCACCTACCGACCATGCCGGCAAGATCCTCACGAAGAACAAGCATTTGCTGCGATGGGTCGAGGAGAGCGCGCGCCTGACCAAGCCCGATCGCATCGTATGGTGCGACGGGTCCGACGAAGAAAAGCACCAGCTGACCGACGAAGCCGTTGCTCGGGGCGTTCTCATCCCACTCAATCAGCAGAAGCTGCCCGGATGCTATTTGCACCGGTCGAACCCCAACGACGTGGCGCGGGTCGAGCAGCTCACGTTCATTTGCACGCCCACCCGGGACGAGGCGGGGCCGACGAACAACTGGATGGCTCCCGACGACGCGTACCGCAAGCTCGGGGCGCTCTTCGATGGCTCGATGAAGGGACGAACGATGTACGTCGTTCCTTACGTCATGGGGCCTGTCGGCTCAGAGTATTCGAAGATCGGGGTCGAGCTGACGGACAGCATTTATGTCGTGCTCAACATGCGAGTGATGACGCGCATGGGTCGGGCTGCGTTGCAGATGCTGTCGGAGTCGTACGATTTCAATCGCGGCCTGCATTCGACCTTGGACTGCAGTCCGGACCGACGGTTCATCTGTCACTTCCCGCAAGACAACACGATCTGGAGCGTCGGCAGTGGGTACGGAGGAAACGCCCTTCTCGGCAAGAAGTGTCTCGCGCTCCGAATCGCGAGCTATCTCGGTCACAAGGAAGGCTGGCTTGCCGAGCACATGCTCATCCTCGGCGTCGAGTCGCCCGAAGGAGAGATGACCTACGTCGCGGCTGCGTTTCCAAGCGCGTGCGGCAAGACGAACTTCGCGATGATGATCCCGCCCAAGCGCTTCCAGGGGTGGAAGATTTGGACGGTGGGCGACGACATCGCCTGGATGAGAGTCGGCTCCGACGGGCGACTGCACGCGGTCAACCCCGAGGCGGGCTGCTTCGGTGTCGCCCCTGGAACGAACGCCAAGACGAATGCGAACGCCATGAGGATGATGTCGCACGACACGATCTTCACCAATGTCGCGATGACCCCCGATGGCGACGTGTGGTGGGAAGGGAAGGACGATGAAGCGCCGGAGGAGCTCATCGATTGGCAGGGTCGGCCGTGGAAGAGGGGCTCGCGCGAGAAGGCCGCGCACCCGAATTCTCGGTTCACGGCGCCCGCGACGAACAACCCCGTGCTGAGCAAACTCTGGGACGATCCCGACGGGGTCACGATCAGCGCCATCATTTTTGGCGGCCGACGCGCGACGACCATCCCGCTCGTCATGCAGGCGTTCAACTGGATGAACGGTGTCTTCTTCGGCGCGACCCTCGGCAGCGAGACGACCGCGGCCGCGGCAGGCAATACCGGAATCGTCCGGCGCGACCCATTCGCGATGCTTCCATTCTGCGGTTACGACATGGGGCGTTACTTCGCGCATCACCTCTCGATGCAGGCGCGAATGGCCCATCCTCCGAAGGTGTTTCTCGTCAACTGGTTCCGCAAAGGCAAAGGCGGGGATTTTCTTTGGCCCGGCTATGGCGAGAACCTGCGGGTCTTGAAGTGGATCGTGGACCGGGCGCGGCTGCGCGTCGGCGGTCAGGAAACGCCGCTCGGCTGGGTGCCCAAGGCTGGGGATCTGGATCTCTCGGGGCTCGACATCCCGCACGAACAGGTCGACGAGGCGACGCACTTCGACCTCGACGATTGGCAGGTGGAACTCGAGTCGATAGGAGGGTTCTTCGAGTCTCTGGGTCCGACGCTTCCGAGGCTCCTCGACCTGCATCGTGAGATGGCACTCGAGCGCATCAAGGTCATGCGCGAAGCGCTGACGTCGGAGTGGGCGAAGGCCGTTCCTGTGCATACCTGCGGCGTCGAGTCGCGTCGGGGTTCGAAGTGGGGCTTTTTGTGATACGTCCACACGCGCATGCGAGCTCGCGCTGCTGGGACGATTGCCCTCGCTTGGACCGCGACTCGGTGCGTGATCCCCGGGACGGGTGGCGATGCCGGCAGCACGGACGCGGGATCGGAGACCGTGGGCGATCAGTGTAGCTCCATCGCAGCCGCGTTCTGCCAGCGAGCACAGGCTTGCAACGCGGCCCCTTCGCTATCGGAGTGCATCGCCAACGAAGCGCCGACGTGCTGCGTAGGCAGCCGATGCGGCGCAATCTCACGGTCGTCGCGAAGCGCGGTCGATTCGTGCACGTCGACGATTGCGTTCGAGGATTGCTACGCGTTAGTCACGATGGGCGTGTCCAACCTCGCCGCTTGCCAGGGAATCCCACAGGCGCCATGACCGACGTCCACGTCTTCCTTGCCGAGCTCGACGCCCAAAATCGCGACGCGCTCGACCGCATCGGCGCGGCAGCCGCTCGCGAGCCCGGCGACGACGTGACCGTCGCGAAGCTGCTGATCCTGGCCCTCAAGAACGAAATCGAAGCGACCGAATGCGCTGCCGGATGGATCGCAACCACACCTGAGATCGAGGTCAAGCTCGCGCTCGCGCGTCAAGCCGGCGACGAGGCCAAGCACTACCGGCTGATCGAGAAGCGCCTGAGCGAGCTCGGCGTCGACACGTCGGAGTTCAATCCTGCACCGCGGTCGCCCATGCTCGAATACCTCACGTCACTCGCGAAGACGGTGGAGCGCGTCGCCGCGGGACAGTTTACGCGCGAGGCCCTGGCGGTCGTACGAAACGAGGAATTCGTACGATTCTGCGCGAGCCGTGGGGATCATGCGACCGCGGCGATTTACAGGGAGGTCATTCAGCCCGACGAGCGGCATCACCACGAGCTCGGTCGCCGACTCCTTGCGAAGCTGGCGGTCGACGACGATGCCCAGGAGCTCGCACGCGCGGCGTCGCATCGAACGCTCGAACTCGCCGAGGAGCTCCAAGAGATCGCCCGGATGAAGCTGGGCATCTCGCACGCGCCGGGGTGTTGATGTCCGTTGGGCGGGGGGCACGCCGCGCTCTTCATCCGCGGCAACCAGGGAATGCTCGTCATGAGCAGACGGCGCTACGACCCGCTACATGCCCCAAGCTGCTGGCGGATGCGAGCTCTTCGCACATCCGACCCTTCCGGACGACTTGCAACCGTTTCATCATCAAGAAAAATGTGTCTGATTTGCGCGCGGCCCGAAAGACGCGCAGGCCGTGGGTCCCATGTTGCCCTCACGCTTCGCGTGAGGGAGATCGCCTCCGCGCGGCGCGGTTTCGCGAGTGGGACGACGGCGTACGACGGCGACAGACCGATGAGGTACGTGGCTTGCTAACTCTGGGGCTCGGGTGCGCTCGCGGTTGTGGGCTCCCGCCAAAAGAATGCGCTCGTGTGCGCAATCTGGAGAGGATGCATGCGCGATCGATGGCGGATTTGGGCTCAGGGCGTCTTCCTCGTCGCACTGCTTGGTTGCAGCTCGTCGCGGCCCCCCGCGCTGGGCGACACGAACGGTGATCCGGATGCCTCGTTGGGTGGCCCGTGCAGCCCCGGCGCGGCGGGTTGCTCGTGCTCGATGGACGGAGCGACCGTTGCTTGCGGAAGCGTCTACATCAAGACCGGCACATACGTCACCTGCTCGATGGGTCGTTCGGCGTGCGCGGGGGGTGTTTGGGGACCTTGCATCGGTAACGTGATTGTCTCGAAGAGCCTGGCCCCTCCGCCCGCACGCACCTCGGGCGGCCTTCACTTCACGGCCCTCGGCACCGGGGGCCCTTGTGCGGCGGGATCCAACCCGTGCGATCCCAATTGCAATCAGACGACCGACGATCCCACCAGCGGGTTCACGGCCCCGGCCGGCTTCACGGCGGGACCGTCGGGACTGTCGCTCAGTGGGACGGGCGGAGTGGCGTGCACCGGCCTGACCGTCACGCCATCAATGAGCGCGGTGACCGTCACCGACCTGACCACCCCGGTTCCCATCACATTGACGGCCACGGCCGTCCCCGCCGGGTGCGCGACATCGCCCTACGCGACCACGTGGACGGTCGACGATGCCGATCAAGCCACGATTTCGGGCTCGATGAACAACAATGGCGTCCTGACGCTTCAGACCCCGCTGCCAGGCACGATGAACGTGACGGCATATGCCGCGGGCACGACCGGCACCGCCGTCATCACCATCAAGCTCAACATCGTCGACACCACCGGGATCGCACCCGAGACGGCATCGAGCGCCACCCAGTATGGTAAGTTCTATACGGGCGGCGTCACCACCGGAGCGCCCCTTGCGGGAACCACCGCGAGCACCGCGTCGTGGCTGTACCCCTACGCGAATGCGTACTTGCCCCTCGCGCTGCCTGCGCCGGTCGTGATGTACAAATACGCGGTTGCGCCAGGGACCAGTCCGAACAGCGCCATCAAGCTCTCACTCCGCTATCCGGCCGGAGCCACCGAGGCGGCGTCGATATTCAACTACGCGACCGTCGTCACGGAATTGACTCCGGACCCGCAGGTGTACACGCTGCAAGCCGCCTGGCAGCGCTTCGAACAGACAGCGCGCGGGACAGATGCCTCGCTCGTCTTGCAGCGCTGGACGGGTGGAGGCGGTGGAGTGCTCGAGAACGAAACGTTGCGGACGATTCATTTCGTGGACGGTCAGCTCAAAGGAACCGTCTTCTACCAGTCCTACAGCTCGGCCCTCGGCGGAAACGAGGGAGCGATCCTCAAGATTGCCCCCGGCGCGACCGCCCCGACCCTTGCGGTGCAGCCGGGTGGACACTGCACCGTTTGCCATACGCTCAACTCGGACGGCAGCAAGATGATCGCCCAGGACGGAATCCCTGGCGGCGGCTCGGCGCTCGAGAGCACGGCGCAGCGCTACAACATCGCCGGCGGCGGCGCCCCCTCCCCGCCCGTTCTCAACACCTATGCAAACGGGAGCGGCAACTGCTGTCACGACGCGACCGGGGATAAGTTCGACTTCGGCGCCCCTTGGATGGACGGACGTCTCTACATGACCCATGGCGGGGGAGCAACCGGCGATATCACCTTTCACGCACCGCCCGCTGCCTCCCAACTGTACGACCCCGCCAACCCCGCGACGGCCAAAGTGGTGACGGGCTGGGCGAACGACGAGGAGGCCACCGGGCCCAAGTTTTCTCCAGATGGAACGAAGCTCGCGTTCGGTTTCTGGGGAGGCACGGGATTGGCCCAATCGCCTTCCGGAACGCTGGCATCCGATGTGAACGGGACCACCCTTGCCGTCGTCGATTTCAGTTGTAACGCTGGCTGCACCGCGAACTGGGCGGTCGCAAACGCCCGTGCCCTCATGACGCCGGCAACGGTCGCGGGGTACAGGCCCTTGACCGGTGGCGCGACGTTTCACGTGACCAATGGCTCGAAGAATGTGACGGCCTCCGGGTCGCTGTTCACAGTCGAACTGGGGGGACCTCCCGACAAGATCTCATTCAGCGCGCAGCCCGGTGTCGCGTACACGGTGTCTGCGATCGGCAGCGACACAGCCCTCACGCTCTCCGCCAACTACACGGGCGCAACGAGCACCACGTCGACGGCAAAGAACCCCGCGCTCGTGTCGTGGCCATCGTTTTTGCCCGACGGCTCGGCCGCGATCTTTCAGCACCAGATCGTTTCGTCGCGGGCCGC
>JALYHX010000699.1 GCA_030776305.1 Myxococcota bacterium | reverse complement strand
GAACCGCCTGACGATGAGCCACTTGCAGACGGGCCAGACGAGGAACCGTCTGACGATGAGCCACCTGCAGACGGGCCACCGGACGACGAGGCACCCGGAGAAGAGCCACCTCCGGCATCGGATCCTTGCGTACCGCCCATATTCATGGCGGCCGCGCCCGAGCCGTCGCCCGATTCGCCCGGAGAATTACCCCCGGTCGGGGACTGATTGGAAGAACATCCCCACCCGCCGATCACAGTCAACACTGCGACCGCGAGACCTCGAGAAGAACGAATTGAGCGCACGTGTGTACCTCGCAACGCCTACTGGATAGACTTCCACAGGGAAGGACGCGAGGTTGCCCAAAGGGTTTCAGCAGGGCCGTCTCCCGGCCGTCTCATTAGACTTTCGGCTAGCGGCTCAGGCCACGTCCTTCCGGTCGATGTTCACTGAAGCGGGCGCGACCGAATCGGTAAGACAATCCTCGCCGCTTGGCCCGCGTTCCCAGTGTAACTCATCGCGAACAACCTTCCGGAAGGAGGCATGGGGCCACACCCCGGTTCAACCCAGTGGCCGCGAAGAAGCCGCGAAGATAGGGGAGGGCGCGCGGCGCGATGCGCGGGGTTTGGGTGCCTCTTCACTGCTACGCACCGCCGCATCGATGCCCACGTCCACCTGCGTCCTTACCCCATGCGTATGCGCGTCGACCCATCTCGAAGCGCCGCACGCGTCCCTCCTACGAGCTCGTTCGCTCCGCGCGTCGATAAGACCACGCGTTCGTCGCACGCATCACTCCCGGCGCCCCACGGACGTGCTGCTTCAATCGGGTCCAGTACCTCCACCGCATCGATGGCAAGCACTGCTTCCGCCTACCCACGGCCACCGGTCGCCGGAAGCAATGCTGCCCACCCGCGAAGCAGCATGTTCATCGGACACCGGTGCACTGCTTCCGGGTGGAAGCAGTGCTGCTTCCAGTCGATCGATCACGTGCCTCGTTGTCCCTCGTGCTTCATTGGACGACCAATCCATTGCTTCCGTCCTCACACGTCGTGCTTCCGCCGTGCGGTTTGATGCTTCCGCCCGAAGCAGCACTGCCCTCCATCGATCGACGGACTGCTTCCCGTCGTAGCAGCAGTGGTGTTACTCGTCCGATCTCCTTCCCTCCATAGAAGCAGCACTGCTTCCGACCCACCGATCCACTGCTACCAACGGGAAGCACTGCTGCTTCCGGCCGATGACGTCGTTCGCTTGCGGGACGCGGCACTGCTCGTCGCGAGTGGCCTCGTGCCCCAAGGGGAAGCTCCACTCGTTCGCGATCGGCTCGAGTGACGACTCGACACGGTGTGTCGTAGCGGTTCGAACCAGCCCGCGCTGAAGGACTTCGCTGAGGAGGGCTTTCGTCCGAAGCAATGAGTGATCCCGAGAACGGCAGCCCTACGAACCTCGGCGAAGGCAAATGCCTCATTCGCCGCCGCTCCCCGACACCCTGACACCGTCTGGCGACGCATAGCGAGGAGATCCGAGGAGCCGGATGTTCTTGGTGATCGACGTACCTTCGACCGAGGGGACTTGGAGATCCCGAAATCGAGTACCTTGATGAAGGGGCTGCCCGTGTTGGCAGGGTCACACCTGGGATGCCCGCCCGCCGCGCGCGTCTCGACGCGACGGCTCCGCGATCGTCGACTTTTCAGTCCCCGGGGACCTCCGAACATGATGAGCATCCGTCGGTCGTGTCGGATGGCCTCGGTCCTCGAGTCGACGCCCCGCCGCGGCGCTCGCGTCGGCCTCCGGGTGGAGAGCACCACGATGCGCCGAGCCGCAGTTGCTCGCGTGGTATGAAGGTACTACTATCGGGCATGCCCAAGGAGAAGGTGACGCTCACGCTCGACGGGAGAAACCTGGCAGCGCTGCGCTCGCTGGTAGGCCAGCGGAGCCTCTCGGCGACCGTCGACCATGCGATCTTGGCGCACATCTCCCGGATGAAGCACCTCGCGGCCGTCGACGAATGGCTCGAGGAGCTCGAGAGTCAGCACGGTCCCGTACCACCGGAGACCCTCGAGTGGGCGGGCCAGCTCGTCGACGAATGGGCGAAGCGTGGTCGTCGCCGCAAGGCTGACTGATGTTGCTTCTCGACAGCGAGGCGATCTCCGCGATGTCGCGCGGTCCGGCGCAGCGGCGCGATCGTGTCCGCGCGCTCATTGCGGAGATGCGGCGGCGGCAACTCCCGGTTGGAACGGTCGCAGCAGTGCTTGCCGAGGTAGTTCGCGGTCGTGCGGGGGATGCTGCAGTTTTCGCAGGCCTTCGGCGCGAGCGCGTCCAAGTCCATCCGGTCGATACGCGGACTGGGGTGCGCGCCGGACAGTTGCTCGGCGCTATGAGGCGGGGCTCCGACCTGGCCGTCGATGCGTTCGTCGTTGCGGTCGCCGACCTCGCGGGCGGCGCCGTCATCGCCACGGTAGATGTCGTTGACATGACCGCGCTCGCGGGTCATGCGAAGGACGTCACCGTCGTGTCGATCCAACCGTGAAGGGCGCGACACCCGTTGCGCACTCGAAAGTGCGGCTGTAGCCGCGTCAGGTCGCCAACATCGGACGTGTACACGGTGTCCCCGCGATTCGCGGCCGAAGCCATGCCGTGTGCTCTGCACTCGCAGACGGGGACGGCGTCTTCGCGAACGGCGCGTAGCACTTCCGTAGGCCTAGGGCTGGGCGAGGAGGTGCCCTCCCCGCGGCTTGCGGCGACCGTGCGACTGGCCGATCCTCTCCGGCATGAAGGTCATCGTTACCGGCGCTACGGGCATGGTCGGCGAAGGTGTGCTCCTGGAGTGCCTCGCAAACCCCGTCGTCGAGCGCGTCCTTTCGGCGGCGCGCAAGTCGTGCGGGCACACGCACCCGAAGCTCGATGAGTGCCTCGTGCCCGACTTCCGTGAGCTGGGAGCGGCCGAGGCGCGCCTCGCCGGATACGACGCCTGCTTCTACTGCGCCGGGGTCAGCTCGGTGGGAATGAGCGAGGCCGATTACACCGTCGCGGCGTATGACACTCCGGTGGCCTTCGCAACCACGCTGGCCCGGCTCAATCCGGACATGGTTTTCGTGCACGTCACGGGCGCGCGCACCGACGGCACCGAGCAGGGCAAGGTCATGTGGGCGCGCGTGAAAGGCAAGGCGGAGAACGCGCTGATGCGGCTCGGCTTCCGCGCGGTCTACAACTTCCGTCCCGGCCTGATGAAGCCCGTGCCTGGGCAGAAGAACCTCAAACGAAGCTACCGCGTGATGCTGCCGCTTCTCCCGGTCATGGCGCTGTTCTTCCGGGCGCTCACGCTGAAAGACGTGGGCAGGGCGATGATCCGGTGCGTCCTCTCCGGAGCGCCCAAGAGCGCGCTAGAGGTCCCGGACATCGCGGCGTTGGCGAAGATTTGAGGGCCCGCGTGGAGCCCTCGCCGAGGGCCGAGGAAAACCGTGTAGACGGACGAACCGGGCTCAATAACCGATGAGCGGCGATTTTCGCAGCCACGCGTCCGACGCGAGCTGCTCGATCATGAAGTTGGCGAGATCCGAGCGGGTAAGGCTCATCTTGATCCCTCGGCCGTCCAGCGACGCCTTGACTCCGCCGCGCGCGGGCCCGTTGGAGAGCCGGCCCGGCCGTACGTTGATGACGTCCAAGCCCGCACCCAGGAGGATGGCTTCGCCTCGGTTCTTATCGGCGAATGCGTTGGCGAGCAGTGTGCCGCGGATAAGCCCGAAGAGAAAGCCGGTGCGGCCGGCGCTGTCGCCAGCGCCCCAGGCGGAGAGGTTCACGACGCGCCTGACTCCACTCTCTTGCATGGCCACCACCAGGTTGCGGTACAGGGTTTCCTGGAGGTCGTCCTTCTTCAGCGAACGCGGACCGAAGGCGCAGAGGACCGCGTCGACGCCCTGCACCGCACGATCGAGCGACGCGGCGTCGCGGGCGTCGCCCTTGACCATCTCGAGCCGGTCGTGCCGCTCAGTGATCGCGGCCGGGTTGCGCGCGAAGGCCCGCACGCTGTCGCCGCGCGCGAGGAGCTTGTTGACCGCCAGCCGACCGGTTCCACCCGTGGCGCCGATGACGAGGATCTTCATCGCTGTTTTCTCCGAGGACCTACATTCAACTGATGCTCGACAGGCTGACCGGGTGGCAGGAGCACTGACGGCCACTCCGGATCCTGGGTCAACGAACTGTGCGCCGCCGCGGCCGCGGGGTTCTCGACCACCGCCATCCTCCCGGTCACGGTCAAGGCTCGTGCCTGGTCCTTCGCGTGCATGGAGGCAATCACCACCTTGGCTGCCTCGCATAGTTCGCCGAGGGCTTGGTCGAGAAACGCGAGATGTTCGTCGTCGAAGCGCGCGAGCACTCCCGCGACGGTCTTGCGCATTAGCTCGCTCGACGGGTGGGCGCGCCACGTAGCCGATTTTTCCGCGACGATCACCTTGCGTCTCTCCGCGTCGTCCCTGCGGACAGCTCAGCCCCGGCTGACCGATGCGGACAAATCCGCCGCTGCCCCCGATGCCTCGACACCGTCCGTTCTTGCCTTATGTTTCGATCATGGCGGTCGGTTGGGCGCAGGACGGCGCCGTGCAAGATCAGATCGACGCGACGGTCGACAGCGCTGTCAAACGGGCACGAAGCCGGCTCGCGCAGGGAGAGAGCCTGCTCGCCTGCGAGGAGTGCGGTGAGCCGATCCCCGAACCGCGGCGCCAAGCATTGCCGGGCGTCCGGAGATGCGTCCCGTGCCAATCCGAGGCGGACCAGCTCGACGTGCACCGGGGTCTCTACAACCGCCGAGGCAGCAAAGACAGCCAGTTGAAGTAGCGAAGCGCTGCACCGAGCGGCGAGGCGGTAGCTCCGGCGTGTGCTTGGATCAGTCGTCGAGCGCCCTCAGCCGTGATTGGGTGGTCCGAACCAGGTGGTTAGGGCGTCGCGAAGGCCCTGGTCCGTGCCGTCTCCGACCCACGCGACGTGTCCGTCGGGCCGGATCAACACGGCAGTGGGAGCAGGGACCGCGCCGAGCACCGGAAGCTCCCACGCGTCAGCGTGTCGAGCGTCGACCCGCTGCACCCGGTCCGCCCATGGTGCGGCGTCGAGGACGCCGGGCTCACCGAGATTGAGCAGTACCGGTCGGGCATCGTGCAGCAGAGTGAACACCCGCCGTTGGCCGCTTTCGATGACGACGTCGAGATCGGGCATGCGCCGCCCAAGCAGCGGGTGGCCGTCGCCGAGGTCGTACCGAATGTCGAGGCCCGACATGATCGCGCCGTATCGCCTGCGGGGCTCGTCCAGCTTCAAGATGTCGGACATGATCGCGTGCGCCGCCTTCGTCCGATCGTCGCCGCGGAGGAGCGCCGTCTGCGCCATCGTGAGCTCGAGGACGCGCGCGCCGATCGGGTGGCGCTCGGCATGGTAAGTGTCGAGCAGCGTGCCTAGCGAAATGCCTTTGACGACTTGGGCGAGCTTCCACCCCAAGTTGACGGCATCCTGGACGCCGATGTTTAGCCCCTGTCCGCCGGTGGGCGCGTGCACGTGCGCGGCGTCGCCAGCGAGGAGCACGCGTCCCGCGCGGTACGCCGCAGCCTGCCGAGACATGTCGGTGAACCGCGAGAGCCACGAGACATCGTGCACGCCGAAGTCCGTCCCGTAGACCGCGACGAGTGCCGCGCGGAGATCGTCGAGG
>JALYHX010000698.1 GCA_030776305.1 Myxococcota bacterium | reverse complement strand
GCACCGCACTGCTCGGCAGCGGCAACACTTGCGCTCCCGGCGTGGACTCCCAGGATGAGATGTGCAGTCAGGTTGGCACGTACCAGCCGGCGCTCTGGTGCAACCGTCTGGCCGGCGGCGCGTCGGGTACGTGCGCTGCACCGCTCGCCGACACGACGACTTGCTACAACGCGGGCGCTGGCTTTTACAGCGACTACGGCTGTTCAAGCCTGATGTGCGGCGATCTCGGTTGCGGGGGTACCACCATGTATCCCACCGCTGGTTTCTGCGCCAATTGGCCTGCAGACGCCGGCGGCGGCGGCTGAACCGTGACCGTTTCCCACGCTCGCGCAGTATCTTGAATCGTCAATTGCACCTTTGGACTTCGCACGTCCATCGGTAGATTACGACCGTGCACCGGCGCCGACCGTGGCTTCTCTTCGCCATATTCGCTGCCATATGCATTGTCGTCGACGGGGCGACGCGCGCCTGTTTGATCGACGACGCGCTGATCACCCTTCGTTACGCCAGACATTTTGCCCATTCTGGCCACGCGACCTGGAACCCGCCCGGTACCGAGGCGCCGCTCATCGGATACACGAGCGCCGCGTGGTTGGTGGTCGAATCCATGATCGCATCGGTCATCAAAGATCCCGACGCGCTCATCGTTGCGGCGAAATTGGGCGCTGGCGCAGCGCTCCTTCTCGTGGCGTGGCTTTTTGCCGATAGGCTCGGACGGGGCACTGCCTCCATGCCCGTTTGCGTCGCCTTCGGTCTCCTCCTATTTGCGAACGGCGGGCATGGGCTGCACGTCAACAGCGCAATGGAAACCGCCCTATTCTGTGCGGTGACACTGCTCGTGATCTGGTCGCGCGACCGCGGAGACCCGCCCCTCGCAAGCTATGGATGGGCAGCCCTGGCGGTGCTCGTCCGGCCCGAGGGGCTTCTCGTGGCACCGGTCCTTGCGTGCTTTGATTTGCGATCCGGAAGGAAGGCAGTCGCATTCGCGGGATGCGCTTTGGTCGCATCGACGATTGTCGTGATGCTCTTGGTTTTCACCCTCGCGTACGATTCCCCCGTACCGTCGCCTTTTTCAATGAAGCTCGGCGGTCCCTATCCAAAACGCTATGGGACCCTTGGTGTGGCGTTCTTCGCAGTGTTTGGCGCGCCGGCATTCCTGGCGGCATGCTTCATCGGTGCGCGGCGAGGCCATGCGGCATCGAAACTTGCACTCGCGATGGCCACAACGCTTCTGACGTTTTTGTGCTTCGTGCGTCCTATCATGAACGATTGCTTTCGTTTCGAGTGGCCTGCCCTGTTCTGGATGGCCTTCGGCGCAGTGCCGCTGCTGGAAGAACCGACGCTTGCGCGCAGGTGGTTGTGGCCGGCAATGGCGGGGGTAGGTGCAGTAGCCAACTTGCGCACGTCGTTTATTGCGCTGGACCACGCGCAAGACCCGTTCTCCCAATATGCCATCGACCGCAACATCGGACGAACGTTGGCCCGGACGATGCGGTCGAGCGACTGGCTCTCCGTTCTGGATGCGGGTGCGGTCCCCTACTTCTCGGACGTGCCGACCCACGATGCGGTGGGCCTCGCAGATGGAGCTGCGGTCCGTCTTGGGCCCCCGTATTTCTCGTTCGACCGTGCCATGGTTGCTTTCTGTCGTTTTGACGTCACGGTGGTCGTTGTAGCGACCTCCGATGCCGATGACGAAATCCCTCGCGTGCTCCGTGCGTGCGGGTTCATCCAACGGCTTGACATTCCCATCTGCCGGTGCGGCGTGCACTGGATCGCCAAAGCAGTGTTTGCCAGGGAAGGGGTGCCATTCGATCGTACAGCGCTCCTCTCGGGGCGAGAATTTGCCGAGCAATGTCCTTGGGACACCGGGGACGGCGACATCGCCCTTGGATCCTGGAACACGTGGCTATCGTGGGATGGCGCAACCGGCTGACGAGCGATGATGTTTGCCTGATGACGAGCGAGCGGTGCGCGATTCTGGAATGAAGGTGTGGACGGAGGCCCGACCGGAATGGGTGGAGACCGCCGATCGCTGGGCGTTGCCTATCGTATTGGGGGCATGGGCTCTCTTGGTCATCCTCTGGCCTCCTGCGCCTCTCGCGATGCCTGCGGACGATGCGTACTACTACACACGCATCGCTCAAAACGTCGCTGCTGGCCACGGCGCAACCTTCGACGGAGTCGAATCGACCAACGGCTTTCACCCCGCGTGGCTGCTTGTCCTGGTACCTATATGCCGCGTCGTCGCTGACGCAGACGCGCTGATGCGGATCATTCTGATCGCACAGCTCGGACTCGTCGCGGTCGGTGCGCGATTTCTGGCCTCCGCAGTCGGGGCGCCTGGCATTCGATTCGCTCTGGCGGCCGTGTTTGTAT
>JALYHX010000697.1 GCA_030776305.1 Myxococcota bacterium | reverse complement strand
CCATAAGCCTGGCCGTAGTTTGGATCGATCTGGACGGTCGTCTGAAACGGAGCCTTCGCGTCTGCCCAGGGCCCCGCGCCCTTCTCGGCGAGCTGCTCTAGCGCGTACCCCTGACGGAAGTAGTAATCCGCGTGTGCCTTCTTCTTCTCCGTCCGTGCCGCGGACTCCTGCGCACCGACGCAAGCGTTCGCCATCTTCTGCCAATCTTCTTTTTTTTCGTAGGCGAGCGCCAGCTTCCACCAGATCCGTGCATTGTCCGGATCGAGCTTGGTCGCTTGCTCGTACTTGGAGATCGCCTCTTCGATATTGGCGCCTTTTGCCTGGTCTCCCTCATTCGCGAGGTTGACCGCCTCGATGTTGTTGCGACTGCATGCAGCAACGGCAAACGCCACGACGAGTGCGATGAAAGGGCCCTTGGCGGTGTTCACGGTCATGGGACGCGGGAGTGTACGAGAAGCGAGTGCGCGGCGTCTACTCTTGCCTGAGTCCCTAACGAGGACCGTCACGTGTCGGAGTTCGCGCATCGGGGGACAGCGAGGCCACGCTATGCAAGCGGCGCGTGCAGAGCGCTTCCGTACGAAGGTGGTTCTCACACACGGAGCGGGCCATGTCTTCAAGTGAAGCCACGCCAAAGATTGTCCGCTCCAGGCTAGTCGCCCGGATTGAACATGATCGGGTAAACAACGGTGACCATACCGCCCTCGGGCTGCGGGAACGAGAGGTTGCCAAACCCGCGCACGACACACTGGACCACGCCCTGATCCGGAAGATCGCTACCGCCGTCAGCCGTCATCGCCACCGCGCCGCTGCGATCAATCACGAATTTGACCGTGACGCGCCCCTGCAAGTTGGGGTTGTTCTTCATGCCGTTCTCGTAGCAGAGCCGGAAACGGCCAAAGTTCTGGCGGACGATGCGCTGAATGACTTCCGGCGGCAGGCGACCATTTACGCTGGTAGCCCCCTCACGAATGCGCGGTGCGCTGACTTTGTGACCACCACCCAAACGGCCGCGACCATTGCCGATGCCTTGGCCCGTCCCCGTCCCCGCACCATGACCGAGGCCCCCGAAGTTGCCAAGGCCGATGCCCTCACCGCGACCACCGCCACCCTCACCGACCCCGGAAAGACCGAGACCGCCGGCGCCGAACGAGTCGCCGATCGTGTCGCCGAACATGTTTCCACGCGCGCTCTTCTCGTCCTGCCCGGACGACTCTTCACGTCCCCATGGGGCCGTCGGCGCATTCGGGTCACCGCCGCCCATCGTGGAGATGAGCCCGATCATGCCGAACTGCGCCGCCTCCTGCAACGCGGCCTGTTTCGCCAGGTGCGGATCGGGATTGTCCTTTGGACCCTGGACTCCGTACTTGTGGCCTGTGTCGCGGGTGTTGGGATTGCCCATCGACCCTTCTTCGCCCTTTGCACGGGTGCCTGTGCCCCCTTCCTTCTGGTCGGGCTGCACCTCGGTCACTTCTTGGGTATCTCGCTCCTCCTGCTCGCGCTCCGCCGCGGCATTGAGCAGCTTCTGCATCATCAAGATCTGGTCGCGATCGAGGTCCTCCGTGTCGTCGCCCCGCATGTTTGGCATGAAGAACGCAAACACTGCGACGAGCCCCATGTGCAGCAAGAACGAGAGCCCCGTGTAGAGAAATGCCCCGGGCTCCTGCATTACCCCGACCGGAAGGCGCTTGCCCGCGTTGACGGCACCCACCTGAAAGACGAGCGAGCTGCCTTCGAGCTCCATGCGCGCCTTGGCGTTCGCCGGAAGATCGTACTCGTATGCGCCACTCATCTCCGTCGACGGACGCGCCCGACCCGAAGAGATAAGGTCCGCGAGGCTGACTTTGCCTTGTCCGAGAATGTCGACGTATCCGCGCGTGCGCGGCAGGATGACCAGCGATGCGCCCAGTCCACGCGCCACCACGAGCGGTGCCCGCGTCGTACCGAGCGTCTCGCTCGGAATGAAATAGTCGCAGCTGACTCTGTCGCCCTGTTCCTCGCCGACGTAAAACGATCGCGGCGGACTGAGATGCGATACGTGCAGGACATTCGAGTCCCACAGGATCATCACTTCGATCGCAGAAAGGTGTGACTCGACTTCATCGGGGCTGACGTCGGGTCCGGCCTTGATCATCGAATAGGTGAACGGCTCGGTGCTGCCATCCATCGGCGGCTCGATTCCGAGTCCGACGGTCGACATTGTCGGCGCCGCCACATGGACCGCGAAGACCGGCGGGGGCGCTGCGGAGGCCGGTGACGCGAACGGGTTGCCTCCAGAAAACGGGTTCGCTGCCGCCGCAAACGGGTTGCCAGTCGCGAAAGGATTCGATGCCGGCGAACTCGGGGCCGGAAGCGGAGCCATCGGCGCAGATGCTTGTGGCTCGTGGGCGAATGGAGAACTTGGCGGCGCAAGCGGTGCAGTCATTCCCGCGGTCGCGATCTCGGCGTTCTCGAGAACGATCAACGTCGAACCGATCTGGATCTGATCGCCCGGCCGCACCTTGCACTTGTTGACGCGCTGACCGTTGACGAGGGTCCCTGGCTCGTTACCCAAATCGATCAAAGTGATGTCATCCGGCGACGCCACTTCGATGACCGCGTGCATCCGCGACGCAAGCTCGTCGTCGACGCGCAGATGACTGCGCGGGTCCTTTCCGACCTTCACGATGTCTTGCGCAATCGTATCGCGGCGGACGAGTTGATCGCCTTGATACAGCGCGAACGTAAGCGCGACCTTCGCCTTTCCCTGGCTGTCCATCAATGAACCCCTATCCGCGCTCTCGCGCCATCTGCCGCTCGCTGTGCTCGAAGCCCAAGTTAAGCTCAGATATTCTCGACCGACTTGAGCATTTCCGGCACGAAGGACGTCCGTGGTCGGATCAGTGTCGTGCGCACCGGACCAGGGCGCACGCGAATCGTCGCGTCAGCCGGACCAAATCCACCTGCACTCAGCGGGTCGTCTTCGAACTTGTACCCATAGTCACCTTGCCCGCTGCTTGCGCGTGAATCCCCGGCTGCCCCTCCCGCTGGAGCGTCCTGAGCAAAAGACGACGCGGCGAACAGGAGCACGAACCCTGTAGAGAGCGCACTGACGGCAAATTTACTCATTCGCTTCATGACGTCCTCCGCAGTCGGCTCGTCCATAATCCAGTGATGGCGGACGAATCCAACGATATTCCAGTATACCTGTAGCTACCATACTCCAATGTCCATGCGAGTGGAGTCACCTCCACGTCTCCGGGCCGTACCCCATCATGGAACGGACAACCGACGGACAGGTGAGTTCCCATCACTTCTTCTTGGGAGAAGGAGTCTGGGACGGGCCCGTCGCTGTAGAAGGCGACGGCGCGGAGGAGGACGGGGCCGCCGATGCCGCGGTTGGCGCCGAACTCACCGGGTTTGCCGAACTGGCGGGCGCTGCCGGTGCGGCCGGTGCGGACGAGCCACTCGGTGCGGGCGAGCCACTCGGTGCGGGTGACGGGCTGCTCGCGCTCGGTACCCCCGCGGCTGGGGTCGGCGGCCCCGATGGCGTCGTGTCGCCGGGCAGCTCCAAGAACTTCACCATGTCGTCCATGTC
>JALYHX010000696.1 GCA_030776305.1 Myxococcota bacterium | reverse complement strand
GCTCCGCCCGGCGTGGCCTCGTTGCCAGCCGCGTCCGACACACCGCTCCCAGAAGCAGAGACGGCACCGCCAAGGCTACCGGCGCCTCCATCCGCGCCACCGGAGGCGGGTGGTGTTCCTCCTGCCGGCGAGTTACCCGCGCCGGAATCGTTTCCCCCACTGCCGGCGTCTCCCGACGTGAAGATGCCCGACCCACTGTCGGCATTCCCGATCGAGCCTCCATCCGTGCCATAGGGGGCACCTGAACCGGGGGAACAGACGCCCGCGTCGGGAATGGCGCCTCCGGCGGTACCGGTCAATCTGAAGTAAATTCCGTATCGGTCCGCGTACCGCTGATATTGGGGCGTGAACTTCAGGTCGTTGTCCCGGTTCGTATTCTTCAATGTGAATTCCAGCTTCCCCGGCGTCTGAACCAGATTGCTGTTGATGTTGGCAATCCAGCCATCAATCGTCGTGCCGCCGTTGATGGCAATGGTATCGTCGACCGTCATACCAGGGGCGAGCGTTGCCGCTTCCGTCAAAGCATGGGCGGTCCCGACCAACTGCTGCGTTCCGAAGCTCGCGCTCAGCACGACGGGGCCGTAGACGAACGCAACCGCATTCGGATTGTCCGGCAGCCTCGACACGCGCACTTCCGGCGGAAACGTCAGATCGACCTCGTCGCCCGCCGTCCATACGCGGCTGACCCCAAGGTAGCCGTTGGACGCCGAAACATTGAACGGCCGCCCATTCACTGTCACCACCGGGGCCTGGCAGCCGGCAATCCAGGTCGGAACCCTGAACTTGAGGTTCGCCGCATCCGCCGGCGCCGCGGCAATCGTGACCTTCACCATGCTCGAAAGTGGCAAATCCGTAGATAGAGTCAGCGCCAGGCCCCTCGCAGTCCAGTTGAGCGTCGAGCTGATGTACTGATTCACGTACAGGTCGGTGGCATCGTGGAAATACAAGCTGTCGCCGAGCTTCGTATAGTTTTCCATTCCGGTGCCGTTGCAGCACCAAAACGTATCCGTCTGCCTGCCGAAGAGCTTGAAGTACCCCGAGGCCATCGGTTTGAAATAGGTGGTCATTCCGTTGGTCGGATTGATGGCCGACATGACCTCGTTCAAGTGCCCGCGCTCGTAAAAGTCAGGGTATTTCGAGTCGCCGGTTACCTTGAAAAGGTCCCTCGTGAGCTTCATCATGTTGTACGAGTTGCACGATTCGTCGTTGGTGTTGTCTCTGGCGGGATCGAGCGCCCCGGGTGGTCCAAAATGTTCGTCTCGGCTATTGCCGCCGGTGACGTACGTATGGTCCCTCGTCACGATCGCCCAAAACTGCTGCGCAGCTTTGAGATACAGGTCCTGACCCGCGGGCCCCAGCGCGCGGTAGCGATTCAAGGCCCCGATGAACTTCGGAATCTGCGTGTTGGCGTGCTTTCCGTTCAGGTTGTCGGTGCCATTCGAGATCGTCGTGAAGAAGGCATCCTCGTCGAACATGTGGGCCGCGGCGGCATGGTTCGGGCTGCCCGTGAACTTGTAGAGTTCGTACAAGCAATCGTTCATACCGCCGTATTCTATTCCCAGCACCAGTGCTCGCACGGACGGGCTCCACGTCGACGTCCTGTTGTAGACCCAGTCGCCCAGTTTGCTTGCAATCGCCAGGGCGGTGGCGTTCCCCTCGAACTTGTACACGTCGACGAGGCCAGCGATTATTTTGTGCATCGTATACCAAGGGACCCACTGCTTGCCCTGGGCTTTCCCTTCAACGACGTCGAAGTGGGCTTCCGGGGAGCCGAAGAGATATCCGTTGCTGCCCTTGTCTTGGAATGCCTTGAGCTGGGCAATGACGTAGTCGATTGTCGTCTTTATTTGAGCGTTTTGCGTTTGATCGCCTCCCAGGGTTTGCTTGTAGGCACTAGCCAGGGCGGACAGGTAGTGCCCCATTGTGTGGCCCCGCAGCAGGCTCCCACCGGACTCCCAACCGCCATAGAGATTGACGCCGACCGCCGTCTGGGGATCCTGGCCCTGGGAAACGATCTTGAAGGGAGCGAGAAGCCGATCGGAATTGATGCTGAGCAAGTAGGAAAGGTCTTGGTTGAAGACGTTCTGATAGTAGGGATCCGAAACCTGTACCTTGTCCAGGTCGAAGTCTTGCAGGACTTCGACTGCTGCCGACGCAGTTGCCGGCGCAAAAATAGCCAACATCAACGACAACGCTTTCACGGACGAAAGGAGGACTGTCTTCGTCGTTTGGGACCTTGGGATCTTCATGATCGCCCTCTTCATCTGTAGTCCCTGCACTGGCGACGGGCCGCCTCGGAATCGTGGACCATAGCTCCCTTTTCGCAGCCAGGGAGTGCAGCGTTGTGCGCGATTCGTGAGCGTAACGCTCGAGGAGCAAGATTTCTCACGTTGCGGTTTATCTTCGGTCCTACTGTACGGAAATAGCCGTGTGAGCTCGCGTTCGATCGACCGACGAGGCGGTGTGCGAGCCCGCGAGCGATCCGCGAGTCGAGCACGACGATGATCCTTTCGCGCGGTGCATTGGGGTATCGAGTTATCCATTGCACGGCGAGATCGATGAAGCCCGTCGCGGTGTAAATCGTGGGCGAGAGGCTGTAGGGCCCCTCGGGCCGGACCGAAAAGACGGCCTCGCGGATGCACTGGGCGCGGATGCTACGTTGGTCGCCACGATGACCGACGTTCGCAGGCCCTCTCTGGTCCGAGCCGTCGATGTGGCGCACTTTCGAACGTTCGGCTTCGTCGTCCTTCGCAACGTCTTCGACGCGACTGCCTTGCGAAGAGAACTCGACGTCGCCATAGCCGATGGATCCCTGCTGCCTTTCGGCGCTGACGTTGGCACCAGCAAGATTCAGGTCAAGTACGTCCCCATGATGTGTGCGAGCACCCATTGCAGCTTAGCGTTGCTCGATCAATTTCAAACGTCGGCGGCCGTTCTCCTTGATGGTCCGGTGCTTCCGGTTCGAGCCAAAGGGATGCACTACTTCGGCGGGACCGGCTGGCACTGTGACTCGCGACATGAGGTGGCAAGCGTTGGCTTCGCCGCGTACCTCGAATGTCTCAACGCCGAAAACGGGGCGCTCCGAGTCTCGCCCGGGTCGCATCGAGGGGAGTTTGGAGACGCCGTGGCGGCTTACGTGGCCGCGCTCGATGTTGATGCGCCAGTCGCAACCCTCCCCGGCTTTGCCATCCCCACTGGACACGGTGACGTCATCGCCTTCGACGAGCATCTCTTTCACGCCAGTAGCGGGGGCAACGTGCGCCGCCAGTGGAGAGTGGACTACGTTCGCGATCCAACCTCCGCCGAGGAAGAAGAAAAGGTGCGCACGTACTTCGCCAACATTTTCCCGGCGAGGTGGGATGGCAACTACGACTCGACCAAGTTCCCGAGCTACGGACGCGACTGGCTCGACTCGGAACGACCTGCCGTTGAGCGGCTCCGCGAACTGGGCGTCTACGAAATGGCTGCCATGCAAGAGAAAAGGTTCGTGCAGTCCTAGGGACAGTCGACGACGTGCCGGAGTGGGGACACCGTCCTCGAAGTTCGAGGTCCGGTCGAATCGCCGATGAAGTCCGTGCAACGCTTCATCGAGTGCGAAAATCATGCGTTCCTGTCCCTCGCCAGTGAGCCTTACCCACGGGCATCGCCCGGTGTCACTCGAGGTGACAGCCGCTGGACGGACGCGAAGCGCGCCGCGTACGCGCTGGAAAGTAGCGGGGAGTGAGTCGCGCGGAGCTTCGACGAATCCTTTTTTACTTTTCGGCACCACGGCTCGTCCCAAGAGCGATGG
>JALYHX010000695.1 GCA_030776305.1 Myxococcota bacterium | reverse complement strand
GTACGGGAGCGCCAGTCGCTCGGCTTCTACGTATCCGGGCATCCGCTCGAGCGATACGTCAAAGGCGATTCCGGATTGCGGAAGGTCGGTGCGATGCCGATCGCCGAATGCGCGAAAATGGACGATTGGGCGCAGGTGAAGCTGGCGGGCATGGTCGAAGGTTACCGCGAGCGAGTGTTCCGCGACGGTGGTGGCAAGGTCGCTTATTTCGAGCTCGAGGACCTGACCGGGCGCGTAAGTGTGAAGATGCGCGCTCGCGAAATCGATCAGTTCGCCTCCCTTCTGAGAAGTGGCGATCCGGTGCTCGTCGCTGGAAAGGTGAGCTTTCCTCAGCGCACGGACGACACGGAGGACGATGTCGACGTCGCGCGCGAACCCACCATTCTACTCAACGAAGTCAAACCCCTCGTCGATGCCGTGCGGGCAGACACGCGCGCCATCGCGATCCGCGTGCGGGCCGAACGCACGCGCGCCGTGGAGCTTTCGAGCCTGGCGCGGCTCCTCGGCGCGGCCAAGGGAAGCTGCCCCGTTTCAATCCATGTGGTTTTCCAGGGAGGGGCGGAGGCCGTGCTCGCTTTGGGCGAGTTGTGGCGTGTCGACGTCGGAGATGCGTTGTTGTCGGGTATCGAGCGCATTTTCGGCGAGCAGGTGGCCGAGCTGCGGTGAGCTCCGGGCAAAAGAATAGAGACGTCGCGCGCGCCCCGTATATTGAGAGACCATGGACTCGAGTCGCGTGCGCTCATGGACACCGGTCAGCGCAAGCACAACGAAGCTCATTTCCTCATTCGGTCCGAGCTCGGGCTGTTCCTCATGGCTGATGGTGCGGGCGGACCCCATGCGCGGAACGTCGCGAGTGCTCTCGCCACGACCACCGTCGCAAACGTTTTCGAGACGAGCGCGACCACCCTCGCCGAGCGTCCCGAGATCGACGATCTGGGGCTCTGGACGGTCGCTCGCCGCATCGCGTCGGCGATCCGGCGTGCCAATGCCGAGATCATCGAGGTGCCAAGAAGACCGCGAAATACCAAGGGATGGGGACGACCATCGTCGCGGCCGCGTGCTCGTCCGAGGGTGACATCGTGGACGTCGCACACGTTGGCGATCCGCTGCTATCGCCTTCGCGCGGGGTCGCTCGAAGCGCTTACGGTCGACCACTCGCTCGTAGGCGACATTCTCGAATTGTATCCTGATGCCAAATGACGAGCTCTTGGCCCGTATGCCCCGTCATGTGGTGACGCGAGCGCTCGAGATGGAGGAGTCCGTGCGGGTGTCGGCCCGTTGGCGGATCGAGGAGATCTTGTCCGAGCCCCGTCCACCGGAAGACCACGTGCGCGCGCTGATCGACGCGGCGCTCCAGGCGAGCGCGCAGGACAACATCGCCGTCGTCGTGACCGCTTGCCGCGCAACTGCCGTGGCGCCCTCGCGCCGGCCCTCGGGTCGCCCGGCCGAGTCGACGCTCGGTGGCGCGTGACGCATTGGGATCGGCACCGCAGATCATCATCGCCGGCGTCGAAACGCACGTGGCGCCCATGGAGAGCGCGAGCGCGCGGCGCTTCTCGATGCACTCGAGGACTTCACGCGATTGCGCCAATCGAGCCTCGCGGAGCCGGGTGGATCCGAAGCCAATGCGTTGCGCGGATTGCGGGCAGCCGCTCGAGAAAAGGACGACGAAGTGCCCCACGTGTGACTCGACGGTACGCGTCTGATTCGAGGGCGGCTGCTTGGACGGCCTATAGCAGGAGCCCGAGCCGGAACAGATCGACCGTCGGGATGAGCGTATTGCCGATCGTATTGGCCGTATTTTGCGCGGACGGGTCGAGCGACAAGGGCAACGTGCTCGACACGACGGCGCCGATCGGGATTTGCAGACCGGCTTCGACGCCGAAGGTGAGACCCTCGCGTGAAGTCCACAGGAAGCCCATGCGTGGATTGACGAGCCACGAGTCGAGTGCCAATTCTTCCGACGCAGAGCCGATCGATCGGACGGGGATCGACGTCGACGCATCGACGCGTTGGTGGCCCGCGCGCAGGCCGACGTAGAATGCGCCACGAAACGGAAAAACGCGGACGTCGCCGGTGACGGACCAAAGGCTGACGCGCACACTGTCGATGGACATCGCGGGCAGGGTGCCGTACTCCGCGCCGATCGCGAGACGCCCATTGAATACCACCATCGCTTCGATGGCCAGCGGTCGCGGAAAGCCCATCCCCCCGATGGCGCCGATCCGAAGCGGCTTGGGCGCGACGACGTCAGGTGGCCGTTCGGCTGAGTTTCGGGAGTCGGCTGGCGTGGCGGGACCGTCATCTGCGCAAAGCGCAAGGTTGCACCACGTCATCGCGGCGAACGCGAACGCGAGCGCAGTCTGCGCGCGGAGTAAGTGCGTCATGCGGGCCTCTGCCACATTCAGGTGCCCCGCGCGTGCTGCGAATTCGCGCGATGCCGAAGGACGGACGCAGAGCTCGCAACGCATGACCTCGGATGTATGCGTGGACTGTGCCGACCGCACGGATGAGCCGGTCGACGCGGCGGCGTGCGGATGTCGCCCAGCACGCCTTGGACCCGGCCGTCAGCGAGTCATGAGTGTCGAGAGCTTTGCCTCGACTTTGATCCGATCATCTTCGTGTTTGATGAGCACGCCAAGTGTCGAACGCACGAGGTCCACGTCGACAGGCCGGCCGCCAAGAAGCACCAGAGCGCGCGCCCAGTCGATCGTCTCCGAAATCGAAGGCGCCTTGCGCAAGTCGAGTGCTCGCGCCTTCTGAGCAAAGGCGACGAGCTGCGCCGCGAGCTCTTCGCCCAGACCGGGAACGCGCATCGCGAGGATCGCTTGCTCGCGTGAGGGCGGCGGATAGTCGACGAACGCGTGCAGACAGCGACGGCGCAAAGCGTCCGACACGTCGCGTGTTCCGTTGCTCGTCAGAACGAACAGCGGCGCGCTCTTCGCGCGAACGGTTCCGAGCTCCGGAATGGTGACCTGACCCTCCGAAAGAACTTCGAGAAGGAGAGCCTCGAATTCCGAGTCGGCGCGATCCACCTCGTCGATCAGCATGACGACGGGTCGCGTGCTGGTGAGCGCACGGAGGAGAGGTCGCTCGATGAGGAAGCGATTGCTGAAGAACGCGGGGTCCGACCCCGCCACGCGATCGGCGGCATCGGCCAGTGACGCCGCGCCTTCCGTCTCGCGGCAAACGGCGTCACGCAGGAGCTGCGTGTAAAGCATCTGCTTGCCGTAATCCCACTCGTAAAGGGCTTTCGCCTCGTCGAGCCCTTCGTAGCATTGCAGGCGCACGGACTCCCGAGACAACGCATCGGCCAGTGCGCGCGCCAGGTCGGTCTTGCCGACCCCCGCCGGCCCCTCGACGAGAAGAGGCCGGCCAAGCGCCAGTGCCAGCCAGGACACCAGGGCAAGACGCTCGTCTGCCAGGTAGTCGGCGCTTGCCAGCGCGCGCGTCATGTCGGCGGCCGAGCCGATGGCGGACATGTTGGTACGATACTCTCGCGGGGGTCAGCGCGCTCCTCTTTGGCGCACCGCTTCGTACAGAGCGATGGCCACGGAGGCCGAGACGTTGAGCGAGTCGATGGGGCCGCGCATCGGCAGTCGCGCGAGCGATTCGCACGCATTCTTGACGGATTTGCGCAGGCCTTTGCCCTCGGCGCCGACGACCAGCGCGACCGGCCGATTGAGGTTGGTCCGGTCGATCGGCACGTCGCCCGCCATGTCGAGGCCGACGGTCGCCACACCTCGGGCTCGAAGAGATGCGAGCGCCGCAGGTAGCGAGCCGACGCGGCAGAGCGTCGCGTGTTCGACAGCGCCCGCGGAAGCACGGAACGTTGCCGGCGAGAGCGGTGCGGACATGTGCTCGGGCCACACGACGGCGGTAGCGCTCATGGCGACCGCTGAGCGAATGACTGCCCCAAAGTTCTGCGGATCTTGCATCTCGTCGAGTGCGACGACGAGCGTGTCGGCGGTGATCGCCACATCGTCGAGCGAACGAATCGCAAGCCCCGGCGCGAACGCGATGGCCCCCTGATGACGCACGCCACGCGCGATGCTGTCGAGCTCACTGCGCGCGACGCGCTCGACCACCGCACCATGGTCACCAGCGAACCGAGCGAGTGCCTCGAGCTGAGGTGATCCTTCGCGCCCGCCGGTCTCGATCGTGACGCGCTCGAGCCTCGACCCGTGGGCGCGGATGGCTTCGCGCACGGGCTGCACGCCGCAGACGATGCGTCCGCGATGTGGCTTGCCTTCGGGCGCGCGGCGATCTCTGCCTGCCGCCACTGCGCTCAAGGCGTTAGAGGCAAGAGCAGAGCGGGTCGCCCGGCGTACAGTTGCACGGCTTGCCAGCCTTCGGTTCCTGAGGCTTCTGGCCAGAGACCGGACGAGGAGGTGGGCCACCAGCGCCGCCGCCGACTCTCGGCCCGGCGGGTGCCTGCGCCGTGATGAGCTCGATCCTTCTTCTTTGTTCGTCCAACTGCGCCTGGAGCGCCGCGATCTTCTGGGGGTCTTTGGTTTGCCCGAGCTCCGCGGTCAGCCGGTCTTGCTTTTCCTTCGCTTCTTGCATTTCCGCCTCGTACTGGCGGGCGAGTGCTTGCGCGGCGTTCTTCTGGTCCATCACGTTCTTGATGACCACGCCCGCGCCGATTGCCCCAACGAAAAAGAAGATGCCGAGTGCGATGGCAATCACCTGAACGCGCTTCTTGTGTTTGTCCTGGCTGAGGGCGTGAAGCTGGCGTTCATGCTCCTGGCGCGCCGTCATTTCGGCCATCCGCGCCTGGGCTTCGGCCTCCGCTCGAGCGCGGTGGATCGTGGCTTCCTGAAGCGCTTTTAGCTCGACCTGTCGCCTCTGATCTTCGAAAGCGCGACGCTCGCGGTCCTCTTCTTCGCCGCGAAGACGCGCGGTTTCTTCTTCCTGCTTTCGCCGAATCTCTTCCACCCGCCTCTGCTCGGCTTCGCGCGCGCGCTGGGTGGCCTCGACCTTCTCTTGCTCCTCGCGACTCTGCGCGTCGCGCAGGATCTCTTGAATGGAGACCATCACCGAGGTTTCTTGCCGTTCCGCCATGATGCTCTCTTCCAGGGCGGGCCGCGCCATTGCCCGACCCGCTTGCCGCTCGATTCAGATGTAACCGTAGCGATTTGTGGTCACCTTCGCAAATGGGCGCCCGTGGTAGGCTCCATGCTTAGGGATGCCGACGAGCGTCAACGCGCACATCACGGGAACGGTTTGGAAGATCGAGGTCAAGCCTGCCGACCGCGTGGTCGAGGGGCAAGTGTGCGTCATCATCGAGTCGATGAAAATGGAGATGCCCGTCGAGGCACCGCAAGGCGGCACCGTACTGAAAATCCACGTGGTCGAGGGGCAGGCCGTCAACGAAGGGGAAGTCCTTGTGTCCCTCGCGTGAATCCCATGTGCGGGGGTCACGCCACCAGAACCGACGCCCGGTGATCGACCGTCGGGGGACACTCTCGGTGTGGGTGGCCGCCTGGCGACCCACCTTTCTCGTCGGATTCGCCTTGGGCGCTTGCAGCACGGCGCCCAAATTGCAAGCTCGAGGTGAGCAGTGCTGGCTCGTGACGGACTGTCAGCTGGGTCTCGTGTGTGTGAACCAACCCAACGGACCGCGCCGCTGTTCGAGCGATCTTACTCCGATCGTCGACACGGAAGACGCCGCCTCTGCCACCACCCGTGGGACCCCGCTCGGCGACGCCGGCTCCGATGCTGCTGTCTTTGCGGGGGGCGACAGCGGCGGCGATGCATCGGATGAGGCGGGTCAGGACGAACCGGCGCCAGAGTAGTTCCCGGCTCTATGATGGCGCTGGTGGACGCCAGCCGACACGCAGCGCACAGGGCAGCGTGGCCCCTCCTGCCGCTGGCTCCCGCGGTCGTTCTGTTTCTCGGAATCGCTGTGGCGGTCGCGATTGGGTCCCGCGGCATCTCCAACCTTTCGACGGATGGCGACGAACATGCAGGCGAGCGCGCGGACCTGCTCGTGGCGACATTGGCGGCACGGATCGCCGGGCTCCCTGCCGACGAGCGGCTCGAGATGCTGCAGGGCGCTGCACGAAAAACTGGCGCCGAATTCGTAGTCGTCACCGGTGACGGAGACGTGGTGCTCGATGCGAGTCTCCATCAGACCGGCAAGGCCGAGCTCAAACGCGCCGTCGGCGAGCAAGCGGGACACGCCATGACCGGCTTGGGTCGTGCGCGCTTTGCTGCGCGGCCTCTGCAGAACTCACCTCCGAACACATTTCTTGTCGCTTACGTGCGCGAGCCGCGCAATCCCGAGGGCGGGCCTGCTTTGCTGCGCGCTCTCGTCGCGCTGACGACGCTCCTGGTCGGAGTCGCCGCAGCAGTCGCCTACGCCGTTGCACGGGACGCCAACAAGGACGTCGACTTCGTGGCGGGTCGCGTCCGCGAAATGATTCACGTGCGCTCCGAGCCCGGGGGGGAGGCCGTGCCGGTTCGTACGATGGACGAGGTGGGCGCGCTCACCGTGGCGTTCAATGCGCTCGTCGACCGATTCGCTGCCGCACAGCGTGGCTACCAGAGCGATCTCGAGCGCGTTCACGCCGCCGACCGCGACCGCGCCGCATTCCTGGCCGCTGTGAGTCACGAGCTCAGGACTCCGCTCAACGCCATCCTCGGCTTCGCGGGCATCCTGATGGCCGAGGTGGACGGGCCTTTGTCAGCCGAGGCCCGTGAAGAGGTGGAACAAATCCTCGGCTCCGGCAAGCATCTGCTGGATCTCATCAACGACATTCTCGAGCTCAGCGCGCTCGAGAGCGGACAACTCAAGCTGTCGCGCACGCGCGTGGACCTCGCCGCGATCGCCGGAGAGGTCGTCCGCGAGGCTGCGGGATTGGTCGGCGCCCGCCCTGTCGTCGTGCGAGTGAGCGGAGATGCGCAGGTCTACGCGCGGGCCGACCCCAAGCGCGTACGACAGGTGGTCACGAATCTCGTCGGAAACGCGATCAAGTTCACGCAAGCGGGCGAAGTCGTCGTCGAAATGGGAATCGAAGGTCGCTTCGCTCGTCTGAGCGTGCGCGACACGGGCCCGGGAATCAGTCCGCATCAACGCGCTCTTCTCTTCCAGGAATACAAGCAGACCAAAGAAGAGAGAGCCCGACGGAGGGGCACCGGGCTCGGACTCGCCATTGCGCGCCGCTTGGCCCTCATGCACGGAGGGACGATTCAGGTCGAAAGCGAGCTCGGACGCGGCTCGACGTTCAAGGTGCTTCTGCCGTCGTGGGACAGCGTGACGCGCGTTTCGTCGGCACGCGATCAACCCGACCGCGCGACCGCACCTGCGGCCGACGATCCCATCCCACCTTCCAGTCGAAATGTGGGCGGCGCGGGCGGAGACGGTTCTTGAAGAGCCCCGCGCGACGGCTCGTTGCGCGCCTGGTCGGCATCCAGGTCGCCGCGTGGGGCCTGACGGGATTGCTCGTCATTGCGTTCGCGCCCCCGCTGTTGCTGTTGGACGCAACGGTCGTCGATGGCAGCGTGTCGCTCGCATGGTGGGGGTGGCTGGCAACGGTCGCCGTGGTCGCCGGAATGACCCTTTTCGTCGCGCGAAACCTGCGCCCGGTTCTCGATGAGCTGGCATCGGGCGACCCGCAGGTCGCGCCCACGGACGTTCTGGTACTGCATTCGTTACCTGCTCGATTCGTCTCGCTCGGTGTCTTTGGGACACTGATCGTCGCCGCGGCAACACTCGCTTCTCCGCTTCGACCCGCGACGAACGATCTCTGGACCCAAGCGGAACTCGTGATGCTTGCGGTGACCATGGCAAGCGTCGCCGCGCTGCCGGCGTACGTCGCCATGCGCGCGTCAGTGACCAAGACCGTGGAGCTCGTGCCCGTCGCGACGTCGCGAGCAGCCATCGAGCTGCTCGATACGCGGCGCTCAAGTGGAGCGCGGCTCAAACATCGTTTGCTCGCGGCGGTGGTCGCACCGGTCGCGTTCGTGTCGCTGGGTGCCTCGCTGTTGGTGCATGCGCAGTTGCGCGCGGTCGACGCCTACTCCCGGGAGGACGAAGCGATGGAGCTTGCGCGAGGCGTGTTCGGATCGCTCGCGGGCGACTCGCGCGGGGCAAAGGAGGCCATCGAGGAGGCCAGCGCGCGTGGGTTCTACGTCGAACTGGACCGGTCGGCAGCGGTATTCGGAAAGCGCCGAGACGAGTACGGGAATACGGTCGTCTCCGTGCCACTCGTCGATGGGCACGGGGTAGTACGC
>JALYHX010000694.1 GCA_030776305.1 Myxococcota bacterium | reverse complement strand
CCATTGGCGCGGACGCGTGGGTCGACTTCCTCGTCGGCAAGCACGGGGTTGGCATCCAGCTCTTTGCGGATCTCGTCGATGAGTTCCAGCCGTGAGAGCTGAAGCAGGCGGATTGCCTGCTGGAGCTGCGGCGTCATCACGAGCTGCTGACTGAGCTTGAGCTGTTGTTTGATTTCCATCGCTTGCGTGAGCGTGGGGGGCGTGGGTGGCTGAGGCGATATTCCTAGACCAAGGAGTAACACCGCGGTGCGAAACGGACAGGGTATTTGGGCGATTTTCGTGCCAGGGGTTGGATTCGGGACGAAATGCCTCGTCTCAGCTCTGCCCCACCACGCCCAACCGAGCGAGCTTCCGTCCGCGCTAAATGCCCAACGTGCCCAGGTAGCGACCGCGCACCAATGGATGTTGTGGGAAATCCGCCGCAGAACACGCTGCCGCAACGACGCCATCGAGCAGGAGCACGGCTCGGGTGCATACCCGCAGTGCCTCTGCGACATGGTGGTCGGCCAGCAAGACCGCAGCGCCGCGGCGAGCGAGATCGCTCAGCAAATCCCCCAGCCTTTCCGCGCCCGCCGGGTCCACCCCAGCGAATGGTTCGTCGCACACGAGGATGGTCGGTGCCCGGGTCGCCGCACGCGCCAGCTCGAGCCGTCGGCGTTCGCCACCCGAGAGCTCGCCTGCACGGACATCGAGGCGATTCTCGAGCCCGACACGCGCCGCCGCAATCCGAGGCTCTTCACGGGCTAGGCCGGCGACCCGACGGTACGCTTCCAGATTGCCGCGGACGGTCAGGTCCCACAGCACGCTCGGTCCTTGCGGAACGTAGCCCATTCCCCCCCGTGCCCGTTTCCATAGCGCCTGCCGAGTGACGTCCCGCCCGCCCAGCACGACGGTTCCTTCGTCGGCGAGCGCCTCCCCGACGAGCGCCCGAAAGAGCGTCGACTTGCCGGCCCCGGACGGACCCAGCACGCCGACCACTTCTCCGGCTCTCGCCTCGATATCCACTCCGCGCAGGATGGCCCTTCCTCCGCGGGTTACGCGCAGGCCTCGAGCGATGAGCACGGGTTCGGACATCGGCGGTCGTCCACTCAGGGCGCACGGACCGTGACGGTCTCAGGGTCCCTTGGCCACGGGGATCGCTCCTTTGACTTGCGTCAGCGAGACCTTTGCCGTGGGAATGTCGATGCGAGCCGTATCGGCAGTAAGCCATCCCTGACCGCGAGTGAGCTTTACTCCCCCACGCAGATCGAGCACTTGACGAATGAGATCCAATTCGACCGAAGGCGCCTCGGCGTGGACACCGCGCACGTCTGCAGTGACACCCCCGGAACCCCGGGCCCAGGTCAGATGAGGCGCATGATCGAAGCGAAGGTCGATGCGCGGGCAACTGACCACGAGATCGCCTTTCGAGAGCGTCACCTTTCCTGTGAGGGTTGCTTCGCCCGGCAAGACATCGATTTCGAGGCGATCGGCCTGCAGCGCGACGACGTCGCCTCCGACCCCGCCGAGAATTTCTGCTCCCGCGAATGGCTCCGGAACGAGCATCGATCCCAGAACGAGCGGAACCGTGAGCGAGAGGCGCATCCCAGGCAGTCTAGCAAGCGTTGCTCATTCCAGCGCAGCTGCAAATGCGTTGAGTTCGCGGACGAGGCCTGGGGTTCGCGTCGTGCGCAAGGGAGCGACCGAGAGTCCGAAGAGAAGGTCGACGAGGGTAGCCACGGCTGCCCGCGCCAGTGGCAATGAAAGCGCTTCTGGATCGGAAATGGCGTTCGCTTCCGCACCCGCTCGGACGAGAGCGCGCGCCGCTGGAGTGAGTTGAGAAGGCCCCAGGCTGGATGGCGGCGCCAGCGATGCGAGAGCGCGGGCAAGCGGCGGCCCGAGGGTGGAAACGGCACGCTCTGCCCGATAGCGCGCGAAAACGGGGTCTCTTGTCGTGCTCTCGCGATCGCGTCCGACGAAGACCAGCGCCACGTCATGCGCCCATGTTTGCGCCGCCGGCGCAAGCGATCTCGCGAGCTGCGCCGCGATTACGTCGGCGTCGCGTTCGATGACGGCGGCGGCGCGTCCGATCGCATGCGCTCGCAACGTGAGCGCTTCGTTTTCGGAATGGAGGCGCTCCGCTTCGGCACTCGCCTGGGCAGCGAGGCGTGCGACGACCCTCGAAGCGCGCCGCCGCAGCGCGCGCTCCTTCAACTCACGATGCCGCGCGACAATCCGCTGCTCGAGCATGGCCTCCACCGCGGCCCATCCCGACTCGACGAGCGCGTCGGGGTCTCCCAGCTTGCCCGCGAGGGCTCTCTTTGCCGACAGCGCAAGAGGCGGCGTCCAGGATCCGATATGCGCTTCTGCCAAGGCATCATCGACGCTCCGCATGACCTGCTCGAGTTCGGGGGGGGAAAGGCGGTCTGCCTTGTTGACAAGCATGATCACCGGCAGATTCGCCCGTTTGGCCTCGTCGAGCACTGCGCGTTCGCTTCTTTTCATCGCCTGCGTTGCATCGAGCAGCCAGATCGCTGCGTCTGCCTCCTCGAAGGCGGAGAACGCGACGCGCGTGTGCCGCGGGTCGGGCGCGTTGAACCCCGGCGTGTCGAGAATTTCGACGCGCAGCAGGAAGGTCAGCGGCATCAGGATCTCCACGCGCCGGACTGTCGTCGCGTCCAGCGACTTGAGCGTGGCGCGGACGTCGTTGAGGGCGACGATGCGCTCCGGGGGCTCGTGACCGACCAGGAATGAAACGCGGGCGATCGGGTCGGGCGCCCATCGCAGGTGATGCAGCGTCGCGGTCGTCGGGAGGACGCCCGTCGGAGCGATATCGGCGCCGATGAGAGCGTTGATGAACGTGCTCTTGCCTGCGTTGAACTCCCCGACGATCGCAAGGCGCAGGGGCCGTGTCCGCTCCGCCGCAAGATCCGCGACCGCGGCGACCGACTCGAGATCGCCGAGCGCACGCGCGTGAGCGTCGATGCGCGGCAGGAGCTTGGTCCAGTCCGCGGGGGCACCCGACGCCGGCACCCAGGTGGTCGCGATCGTCGACGCGACCGCAGATGCCCACGGCACGAGCCTAGGGTGGTTGATCCCCGTGACGTCGTCGAGGGCGCCAACGGTCCTTTCCACGTCAGTGTGCACAGCTGCCGCGACTGAAATGAGCTCGGCATCGGCGAGCAACGAGTCGCTGTCCTCGGGTGGCAGATGGCGTATCGCACTCGTCAGGGACTTTGCGTCGCGGTCGTCGATGGCGGCGTCGAGCAAGGGTCGGGCCGCGGCTGTATCACCCGATTCGACCGCCTCCTGCAGGGCGCGTCTCGCGTCGTCCCGCGCGCCTTCCGCACGGGCAAAGGCAGCCCGCCAGCGCGCCAGATTCTGCTGCCCCTTGGCGTCCACGACCGAGCGCACACGCGAGCGCACGGCCGGGTCGCCGTGGAGGGATGCGAGCGCGGACGATAGCGCTTCGCTTGCGCCGGGCACGTCGAGCACCATCGCGCGCAGTAGCAGAAGAAAGGAGGCGGGGTCACCGAGCAGCGACAAAGCGCGTCCGCGCGCGAGCGCGGCGCGCCCGTCGGCAGCGGATATCTCTACCCCTTCGAGTATCTTGTTTGCTCCCGCCGCGTCCCCACGCAGAAGCTTCGCCTCCGCGCGGCGCACGGCAGCAGCCGGCGATCGGTCAGGAAGTGCCGCACGCTCGAGCCACAGTTCGGCGCGCGCGCCATCGCCCTGGGCGAGGTCCATGTCCGCGAGTTCCAAGAGCGCGTCGTGCCGGGCGTCGCTTCCCGGCTCGGCCACGGAGAGGGCACGCACGAGCGCGTCACGGACATCGTCCGGAGCGCCTTCGATCGCACGTCGCGCGCGCGCCAGCCGCACCCACACCTCGGCTTGCGACGGAGCTCGCCGCGCGAGTTCTTCGAGCGTGAGGGCGAGCTCCGCGTCGAGACCTGCTGCTTGGCAAGCGTCGGCGAGCAGCGCCAGGCCGATGGGGGAGTCGGGAGCACGAGCGAGGACGCGATGCGCCGCCGCCCGTGCGGCCATGGGGTCACCATTGGCGAGTGCCTGCTCGCCGGCGCGCAGGTCTTCGTCCGCGCCAGCGAGGACGATCTCGACTTTGCCTATCCAGCGGCCGATGACTTCAGCGAGGCGCACGGCAGGGGCAGGGGTATACCGCGCTCGCCCAAGCCCCGCCCGCCTTCCGATCCGGCATCGACGCTGCTCCCGCCGCCACTACCCCCACTCCTGGTTGCACCGGGCGTTGCGGGACAACTGGCCGAGCTCCACGTGATGC
>JALYHX010000693.1 GCA_030776305.1 Myxococcota bacterium | reverse complement strand
GCGACGGTACCGGGTGCGGAGCGCCCCGTGGTCGTTGCTTGGGTCGAAGCCGGCGAACCAAACCTCGAATTCGATGGTCGAACGGCGCGGCCAGCGCGGGGCAGCGTGTATGGGGTGGTCAAACGGTTAACGAACCAGGAGACGGTACATATCAGCCTGAATCGCAAGCTCAGCGTATGACGCGGGCGCTTCCCTAACTGACCCTTGCACTGAAGGCTCACCGTTCGGGGCGAGTATCCTTCTCATCCTTTGCGAGGATGCCGTGCTTGGAGCTCTTTGCCCCTTTATCGTCGCGCTTCGCGAGCGTCTGCAGGGGACCTACCGGCGCGAGGGCGATGACCAGTGTTTCGCCTTTTGCGCTCACCTGATAGTTCGGAACGCCGTCCTTGAAAGTCACGTTGAGTTCTGCCCCCGTCAGCTCGTTGCTGACTTTGATGGCAGCAATTCGCGAGTCCCGCGCAGCCAACGGCCCGGCCGCCTCCAGTGATTTGCGGCCGGGGAGTTTAACGGTGAAGCCCATGGGTTGCTGCGCTCCCTCAATCGCTTCGACGGGACCGTCCATCTTCAAGTGGAGCATGTTTCCGTGGTGGACTGGACCATTGCCGAACGGTGCCAATCGAATGTGCTTCTTGCGCGCTGCAAAGCGTGAGCTCTCGCTTGCATCTTCCGTGATGGCCGCGGTTTTTTCCGCCGTCCCTGCCGCGCGGTCGGTGACCGGAGAGGCCATCTTGTCTTCTGCGGCTGTGCTCGGTGCGGTTTGGGGAATCGGTGGCGGCGACGAACTCGCCCGCTCCGCACTCGCAGATGGCGCCGCGTTAGCGTTGGCTGGCGCGGCAGTATCAGCATTCGTCGCGGTGGCGGAGGCCGAGCCCGCGTCGTGATGTGACCTCTTGAGTGCGACGCCCCCGAGAATTGCGCAGATCATGACGGCGGTCGCGATCGTCGCCTTCCGCCTGACCGTGCTGGGCTTCGTCTGGCTGCCGGGTTCATCGCCTGGGCCCGCGCCACCATCGCCACGGACGACTCGTCGGCCGCTGGTGTGAAGGCCTCCGCCAGGCGCCGGCGCCGTGGTTCGCCGCGGCATCGGGTCGCTTTCGGCAGCGCGATGCTTGGCGAGCAGAGCCACGGTCACTTTGGCGCGCCGGGCAAATTGCTGGAATGCGGGGGCAATCCGTGCAATTTGCCGTGCAAAGGCGCCCTTCATTCGCGCTGAGGCATCGTCCAGAGCGGCGAGGTCGTCCGTCGGCCCGGAATGCGTAGTTCCATTGTCACGCGCGGCATGGCCGCTTCCCCGTACGGCGGACGAGTTGAACATGCCCTCACGCGATGAGGCGGACCCATCCGTCGGCGCATCCGAAGCCAGATCCGAATAGCGCAGCGTGACGACGAGCTGTGGAACCTGCGAAGTGGGGTCAATGGCCACGTCGACGCGGTCGATGCTCGCAGGCCGCTTGTTGCCGCTTTGTGTGTCTTCCAATTCGAGCTGCTTTCCGACTTGCAGGAAGCCGAGATCGCTACCCACGGTGATTGCTGTCGGATGTGCGTCTCGTATCTTCGCGCGCATGGGGGATGCGAGCCCGTCGATGTAGAGGCGTACCTTCGCGCCGCGTTGTCCGGCACCCGCGCCTCCGCTGACGCCGCACACGCGTTTCAGCGATTCGACTGAGTCCGGGTCGATGTCCGTGAACCGGATGCCGAACTCGCCGCCTTGCTCGACGCCGCTCGACCACACGACTTCGCCGGACGTGATGACACTCTGGCCAGTGCCACCTTCGAAGCGACAGGTGACCTGTTGGCCGAGATCCGGCAAGTAAGCCGTGCGAAGTTGCATCCCCTCTTCGGAGACGTTGACCGCCTGGGCCTCGAACGACGGGCCCAGGGCTCCGCCTACCTCGACCAGGCTGTCGAATGGAATTCGCGCAGCCCCAGGTGCGCGGCGATCCTCGGTGCTCATGTGTCTTCCTCCGTCGTCCTTCGGCGATAGAGAATGTGCGCGATGAGGGCCAACTTTTGTAATGCCGACGCATCTCGCGCCCGACATCGAGCCCATGCTCGAGCCAGAGCTCCGCGCTCGGGCGAGATCAAAGCGGAATGTTCGAATGCTTTTTCGGTGGGTTGCTGTCTTGCTTGTCTTTGAGAAGTTCGAGGCTGCAATGCAGTCGTGCGCGCAGCGTGCGCGGATAAATGACCTCGTCGATGAACCCAAGTTCCGCAGCCTTGTAAGGGCTGGCGAACTTTTCGCGGTAATCGGCGACGTAGGCGGCGCGTGCCTTCTCGGGGTCCGTAGATTCGGCGATATCGGCACGGCGAACGATGTTCACGGCGCCCTCAGGGCCCATCACCGCAATCTCCGCGGTCGGCAGCGCGAGGTTCACGTCTCCGCGGATGTGCTTGCTGGCCATCACATCGTATGCCCCCCCATAGGCCTTGCGCAGGATCACCGTCACCTTGGGAACGGTGGCCTCTGCAAAGGCGAAGAGGAGCTTCGCCCCATGCTTGATGATTCCGCCATATTCCTGATGGGTGCCCGGTAGAAATCCGGGCACGTCGACAAACGTGACCAGCGGCACGTTGAAACAATCGCAGAAGCGCACGAAGCGGGCCGCCTTCATGGAGGAATGAATATCGAGCACCCCCGCAAGCACCGCCGGCTGGTTCGCCACCACACCGATGACGCGGCCCCCGATTCTCGCGAAGCCGACGACGATATTCTGCGCATAGGCCTCGGCGATCTCGAAGAGATCCCCATCGTCGACCGCCGCGCGTATCACGTTCTTGACGTCGTACGGCTTGGCCGATTCGAGCGGGATTATCGTATCGAGCTCGGGTAGCTCGCGCGTCGGCGGGTCGCCTGCCTCGCGCAGCGGCGGGTCCTCTTGGTTGTTCGACGGCAGAAACGACAAGAGTCGTCGCGCTTGCGCGAGGCAAGTCCGATCGTCTGCCGAGGTCAGGTGACACACCCCGCTCTTCGTCGCGTGTGTGGTCGCGCCGCCGAGGTCCTCCTTGGTCACTTCTTCATGCGTGACAGACTTGATGACGTCGGGGCCTGTGATGAACATGTAACTCGTCCCCTCGACCATCAAAACGAAATCCGTGATGGCAGGCGAGTACACCGCTCCGCCCGCGCACGGCCCGAGGATGCAGCTAATCTGGGGCACGACGCCGCTTGCCAGGGTATTACGAAGGAAGATGTCCGCGTAGCCGGCCAGCGACTCGACGCCTTCCTGGATACGCGCTCCGCCGGAGTCATTGAGCCCGACGATGGGCGCGCCGACCTTCATTGCGAGATCCATGACCTTGCATATCTTTTGCGCATACGCACCGCTGAGACTTCCGCCGAAGACGGTGAAGTCTTGTGCGAACGCGAAGACCGCGCGGCCGTCGATGAGCCCATGGCCGGTGACGACCCCATCTCCGAGTACCTTCTGTCGGTCCATGCCAAAATCGATGCATCGATGGGTCACGAATCGGCCGACCTCGACGAAGGTGCCCGGATCGAACAGCAGATCTAGCCTTTCGCGTGCGGTGAGTTTGCCGGCGTCATGCTGCTTCCGAACGCGTTCGGGACCTCCGCCAGCGAGAGCGAGCGCATTCAACTCATCGAGGCGCGTCATCGGCACCTTCGACTCCCCTCGTCGGCCACCGGCGGCACTGGCACATCGAGGTAGTCGACGCGCTCGCCGCGGAACGTACGCAGGCTCGTGCGCCCGGGCGAGCGCTGGACCAAATATTCCGGACCGAGCGGCACCTTGCCGCGCCCTCCTGGGGTGTCGCAAATGAACTTTGGCAGGGCGATGCCGGACAGCCTGCCCTGCAGTCTCTCCATAAGGGCAATGCCCTGGTCGAGCGGCGTGCGTAAGTGTGCGGTTCCGCGCACGGGATCGGCCTGCAAGAGGTAGTAAGGCCGGACGCGCGCGCGTACCAGCTCACGAAATAACTTGGAGAGCACGTCGGCATCATTGTTGATCCCCGCGAGAAGCACCGTCTGGTTCATCACGGGGAAGCCGGCGTCCGCGAGGCGCACACAGGCGGCGATTGATTCGCGTGTCAGTTCCTTCGGATGATTGAAATGGGTCATCACCCAGAGTGGGTGATGAGGGCGCAGGGCCGTCAGCAGCTCGCGGGTGATTCGCATGGGCAGCGTCACCGGTACTCGGGTCGCGATCCGTATCGTCTCCACGCTCTTAATGGCGCGCACCGACGCAACGAGCGGTGCGATGCGTTGAGTAACCATCGCGAGTGGATCCCCACCGCTGATGATAACGTCGCGGATCTCCGGGTGAGCACGCAGCCAGCCGAGCGCGGGAGCAAGTGCGTTCAGCGAAACCGCGCCATCGCCTCCGCCAACCAAACGCGACCGCGTGCAGAACCTGCAATAGACCGCGCATCGGTCCGTGGCGAGGAGAAGTACCCGGTCCGGATACCGCCGGACCAGATGAGGCGCCACCTCATGTGCGACCTCGCCGAGCGGGTCGACGAGATCACCGGGGACCTCATCGTCCTCGCGCTCGTCGGGGACGCACTGTCGGCGAATCGGACATGCCGGATCCTCGACGTCAATGAGCGACAGATAGTACGGGGTGATGCGCAACGGCAGCCCTCGCGCCTGTGCACGACGGGTGCCCCGGAGCTCGCTCGTCGTGAGCGGAAGCGCTCGAGCGAGCGCGTCGGTCGATCCGATCGCGTGGCGGAGTTGCCACCGCCAGTCGTGCCAGTCAGCGGTTGAAGGCATCAAGCTCCGCCATCGGAGCGGGGTAGCTCCACCTTGACCTCACCAAGCGCCGACTCATCGATTTGGACGGGGTATTGCCGCCGGAGCTCGTCGAGCAGCGCGCTTTCCTTGGCGTGGATCGCGTCTTGCGCCAGCTTTACCCGGATGGCGCGCTCCGCTTCTTCGAAGGTGCGGTCATGCGGATCGGTCTTGCTGGTCAACTTGACAATGTAATTGTGGCTGCCTGCCTTCACCGGGCGGGGCAGCACGTCGCCGACGTTCTCAATCTCGAACAGAGCGGCGCGGACCTCGGCGGGCACTCGAGGGTTTGCGCCTCGCGCGTCATCCGGTGGGCTGACGAACCCGAGATCGCCGCCAAGGTCGCTCGGTGTCCCCCCACCTTTCGCCTTGGGATCAACGGATTTGGTCCGGACGAGCTCTCCCCATTGGACCGAGCTCGCTTTCCTCGCGGCTTCGAGCACCGGACCCGCGGGGAGATCCGGTCCAAGCACGATGGCGGCCCCCCGCCGCCGCTCGGGGTCATGGAAGTCCGCCTTGTGCGCCTGGTAATAAGCGCGCACGTCGATGTCCGGAAGCGCGCTTGGTCCAGGGGCGCCCTCGTGCGACTTCTTCAACATTGCGTCGCGCAGGATTTCGCGGATCTCCTGCTGCACGAGGGGGTCCTTGTCATAACCCTTTTCACGCGCTTCATCCGCGAGGAGCATCACGTCGATCATTTCGCCGAGTAATTCTTGGCGACGCTCGGGCGCCTGATAGCGCATGCGATCAAACTGATCCATGTGTCCAAGGGCCGCGATGTAGTCGCCCACGGTGATCGTGCGCACACCGACCCGCGCCAGCACCTGAGCCGATTGCGTGGGCGTGAGACCGGTTGCGGTCGCTTCGGCGTCACGCTGTTCGACCGGCCCGCCCCTGCAGTTTGCGCAGGCGGTGGTCGCGATGGCCGACGCGAGCAAAAGGCCCCGAGCGAACCGGCCCATGGGCTGACGATTACTACGAGCGCGCAGGCTTCGCTATAGAGAGCGACGCAATGGCCGACGAACAATTGCTCGGGCGGGTCGACCGCGGCGTGCCCCTGGTCGAAACGTGGGTCCGATGGTTGGTTGCGACGACGATATTTGTCGTCGCCTTCGTCGTTCTCGCCGAGGCGTTCGTCGCATTGTCACATTCAGGACGTACCCTCGCGTCTTTGGTCCGGATCCTGGCGACCGCGGGCGTCATCGTCGGAGTGCTGTTGTGGATGACATTGCGCGCCGAGGAGCTGCGTCTCGCGCGCGAGCTCCGCACGGCGCGATCCGGCACCGCCGTTCTGCGCGCGATGGTGGCCGATCGTCGGCATCACGCTCGCTCGCTTGCGCGCCTTCTGTCGACGAAGCTCGGGGCCGCGGCAGTGT
>JALYHX010000692.1 GCA_030776305.1 Myxococcota bacterium | reverse complement strand
CGACGAGCTGGGCTTCGTACGAGCCGCCGAGGGCGGAACGCTTTTTCTCGACGAAATCGCGGATCTTCCACGCGCGTCGCAAGCGGCGATCCTCCGCGTTCTCCAGGAGAGAGAAGTCGTTCCGGTGGGGGCCGTGCGTCCAATCAAGGTAGACGTGCGCCTCATCGCGGCGACGCACAACAAACTCGCGGATCTCGTCGCGCGCGGGAAATTCCGTCGCGACCTCTTCGCTCGCCTCGCGGGCTTTGTCGTCAGCCTTCCCCCTCTCAAAGAGCGAAGAGACGACTTCGGCGTGATCACTGCCGCGGTCTTGCCGAAAATAGGAGGTGACTCGACGAACATGATTGCATTCGCGCCTGACGCCGGGCGCGCGCTTCTGATGCACGACTGGCCTCTTAACATTCGGGAGCTCAAGCATTGCCTCGCGACCTCCGTCGCGCTTGCTCGAGGCAGAATCGTAGAGCGCTCCCATCTACCGCCGCACGTCTCTCAGGCGCTCGACAAACCGGCGCGCGAACCGTCCGTTCACCCTCCGAGTCTGAATGCGCGAGACGAGCAGCTGCGCCTAGCTCTCCTCGAGCAGATGTCTCGTCACTCGGGGAACATCGCGAGCGTGGCGCAGGCGATGGGCAAGGCCAGAATGCAAGTGCACCGCTGGTGCAGGCGTTTCGGTGTGAATCCCGACGTATTCCGGCGCTGAAGACCGGCCCACTTCACGACGCTATCCGCTCGCCGGACTCACCGGTCTTGACCTGCGCCGTTGGCCCGGCATGTGCGGACAAGCAGAGCGCGCCAACCCAGGTCGGCGTCGATTGCGGGGACAAGCCGCCGACGTGCGACGGCCATTGCCTCAACCGCACCGACTTCCCGCCGACGCTCATCGCCTGCACCTTCGGGAGTGGCGTCCGGGCACGTAACACTTTCGCGTAACACCTTGGTGTTGCGCGTTGCGCTCTCCGGTTGCGTCCGGGTCGCACTCAAACGGCAAGCCGGCCAAAAAACGCCGACCTCTCATCCGGGGAGGGGCGGCCCCGGGCGGCACGGTCATTGCGGGGTCACTCCTCCACAAAGGTTCCGTACGACGGCCAGCCCTCGCGGGCATGCGTCGTGGACGCGCGGAACGAATGACAACTGAATCTCGTGGACAGGAGAAGGCTCATGTGGAAAAAAGGTATCCTCGCCGCCGCCGCTACACTCGTCGCAAACGCGACAATCACCACCGTCGCCGGTGCCGACGTGACACCGTCGCACGTGTGGGCACAGTTCCCGATTCCGGGATGCGCCACGTCCATCGCGGTAGGTCCGAACAATGTTCCATGGATAACCGGATGTGACGCCGGGCCAGATTACTCTATCTTCTATTTAGATTACCATAAAAGCGAAAACTGCGGAATCGGCGGTTGCACGCCTTCGTGGCATCAGATGAGCGGGGCGGCGCGCTATGTATCTGTGAATCTCAACGGCGCCCCCTGGGTGGTGAATTCGGCGGGAGAGGTATTCGTCTCGCTGCAAGACATCAACAATCCCATTGGATTTCCGAACGGCGATTGGAAAAATGTGACTCCTCGGATGTTCGCGCAAGGCAGCTGCATTGGCAATGGATTGGCCGTCCCCAAATACAACGCCGCGTCAGTCACGGAAGTCTTCCTCGCTCCAGTGTCGGAAAATCGAGTACCGTCTCTTTGGGGACTCGGTTGCGGGAGTTCCACCGACGCAGGCATCTACCAATTGCCTTTTGGCTGGGACGACTACGATAATACCACCACCGGACCAACGGACTGGCAGCAGGTGGGTGGGTTTGCTTCCGCAATCACCTTCTTTACCGACGCTGCCAACAATAACCAGACACCCTGGGTCATAAACACTCGCGGAAATGTTTACCGTTTCTCCAATGGAGTGTTCGTGAAGCAACACGGCTTTGGGGGGGTCTTTGGGGATGCCATAGCAATCACCGATCATTTTTTCTTGCTGAACAGCCGCTACGGCCAGCCGGGTGTATGGCAATGGGATGACACGATCAATGGGCTCGCCGGCAACGGGGTGCCGTACGCTCCTCTTGCGTCGCCACACCATTTCGCCATCAAGCAGCTTGCCTACTCGGCGCCAATCGTCGGTACTTCGGTGGGAACCATCGGTCCGAGCGCACTGTGGGCGATAGACTGGGAAGGGTTCATCTATACGGCGACTCTGCCCCAGGGGAATCAGTAGTGCCACTGTCGATCGCAAACGGGTCTTAGCATTTGGCTCTGCGGCGCAATGGGCGCCGGGACGGCTTACGCCGGTGCCCGGCGCCCGAAGCAGCCTCGCTGTCGCAAGCGCCGGTCGACGTTGGCGCTACGCGACTTTCTTTTCTATGGCTACGTGTGCGGCGTTTGTGTGAATGGCGGCGACGAGGGAAGGCATGTCTTTGTAGCCCTTGACGCGGCGGAATCCTTTCCGTGCTTCGGCGATGCCGAGAGCCACCCATCGACGAATCATCGTCGCGTCCTTCCCATCGCTTGACGTTGCGCGCGATGCGCCGGAGCGATCCGTTCATGTTCTCGATCGCGTTGGTGGTCGCAAAAGAATGGCGTAGCGAAAGTGGAAGACGCAGTCGCATCACGGCCAAAGTCTCGTCGAGTCCCTCGCGCAGACTCGCGGCGGCACGGTCATCGCCGTTGGATTGGAGCCACGAGTCGAGTTGCGTCAGTTTCTCTTTGCCGTTGATGCGGTCGTCGAGTTGTATGCATCACGCATTTGCTTTGCGACATAGGCTGGCGAGCGGGTATGGGGGCCCGATCCCCTTGGGAGACGGCGGAGTCAGCAACGTGCGGCGCATCTACGTTCATGCGTTCGGTCGGACGACCGCTACAAAGCAAGGCGTCGTGCTGCCAGCGCGCAGCGGCTGCTCAATTAGGCATAAGAGGGGGGTGGCGGTCGGAAAGCGAGCCCGGGACGTGAGCGCGACGAGGACGCCGCCCGTCACGGCGCCCGCAGCCTCGGGATCGATCGCTACG
>JALYHX010000691.1 GCA_030776305.1 Myxococcota bacterium | reverse complement strand
GCCATGAGACGCGCATCGCACATCTCTCGGATGTGCACATGCTCGATGCTCGGCCGGGCGGGACCCGGTCGGGATGGTCGATGCAATATCGTTTTCTCAGTTTTGGACGGTCACTCGACGTCGTCGGACGGCGGCGCAAACTCGCACACGCACTCTCCGCGGCCCGCCGCGTCGGCTCTTCGCATGTGGTGATTTCAGGCGATCTCACCGAGATGGGGGCACCCGGCGAGTTCGAATCGCTCGCCGATGTCCTCCATGAGTCGGCGTTCGCACCCGAGCGCATCACGCTCGTCCCAGGCAATCACGATTTGTACTCGTCACCGGACGGATGGCGATGGGCGCTCGAAGGACCCCTTTCGGCCTTTGCCCGGACGAGTGCCCGCGAACCAGGACGCGTCGTCGAGTGCGCAGGACTGAGCCTCTTGCCCCTGGATGTCACGTTCCACCAGGCTGTGACTCGATCCGCAGGCCTCATCGCGCACCAAGCCCTGTCGGTTTTGGAACGACGGGCGGCGGACCCGGCGCTCGCAGACGGGCCGCTCGTCGTCGTCCAGCATCACCCTCCGTTCGTTCGCAGGACGACCGCGCTGCATTGGATCGACGGCCTCATTGGCGCTGCAGGTTTGATGAGCGTGCTCGAGAGGTTTCGACATCTCTTCGTTCTTCACGGCCACTTGCACGCGGTCGTCAATCGCGTCCTTGGGTGCGGCGTTGCGCGCGTGCTCGGCGCGCCTGCGGTGGTCGATGACGGCGACGCCCCGCGGGTTCGCATCTTCGACGTGCGGGAGGGTCGCCTCGTGGCAGCTGGCCTCGTCGTCAACTGACGAAAACCGTCACACGGTCGTTACGACGCACGCCGCGCGATCTCCGGTACGAGCGAACGCGCCGGCGAGCGTGCTTCCCAGGCCGCAGCCAGGGCGAGCATCGTCGCCTCATCGCGAGCTCGCGCCATGATCTGCAGGCCGACGGGTAGGCCCGCACTCGTTGGCGCGCAGGGCACGCTCATCGCCGGAATGCCCGCGAGGCTCGCGGGAAGCGTATAGACATCTCCCAAATACATCGCCAAAGGATCGGCGAGCCGCTCGCCGAGCAAGAAGGCGGCCGTCGGCGACGTTGGCGAGCAAATCAGGTCAACGTCGCCAAACGCGATATCGAAGTCACGCCGCACGAGGGTGCGAACCCGCTGGGCCTTCAAGTAATAAGCGTCGTAATAACCCGTGGATAGGACGAACGTGCCGAGCAGGATTCGGCGCTTTACCTCGGCGCCGAAGCCCACGTCGCGCGTCGTACCGTACATCGCACGAAGATCGGACCGCGCGCCCGGGCCGTCGACGCGCAGGCCGTAGCGCACGCCATCGAATCGCGCGAGATTGCTCGAAGCCTCGGCGGTGGCCAGAACGTAATAGGTCGCGACGGCAAAACGCGTGTGCGGCAGGCGGACCGGACGCACGATGCATCCTTCTCGCTCGAGTTCGCCGATCGCCGCCTGGACGCTTGCCGCGACGTCCGCGTGCAGGCCCTCGGCAAAATACTCCTCGGGAACGCCGATGCGCAGCGACTTGACGCTGCGCTTGCAGGCAGCTTCGAAGTCTTCGACCGGGGCATCGAGGGACGTAGAATCACGCGAGTCATGGCCGGCGATGGACGTGAGCACGCGGGCGGCGCCGCGAACGTCCGTCGTCAACGGGCCAATCTGGTCCAGACTGGAGGCAAACGCGATGAGCCCGTAGCGCGACACGCGACCGTAAGTGGGTTTGATACCGACCGTACCCGTGAGGGATGCCGGTTGACGAATCGATCCACCCGTGTCGCTGCCGAGGGCGCAAGCAGCCATGCGCGCGGCGACGGCGGCCGCGCTTCCTCCCGACGATCCACCCGGAGTCAGCGTGAGGTCCCACGGGTTCTTCGTCGGACCGAATGCGCTGTTCTCCGTGGACGAGCCCATCGCGAACTCGTCCATGTTCGTCTTGCCAATGAGGACCGCATCTGCCGCGCGCAGACGCTCGATGACCGCGGCATCGTAAGGCGGGACATACCCAGCCAGAATCCGCGACGCCGCCGTCGAAGGCATGCCGCGCGTACAAATAGCGTCCTTGATCGCGATGGGGACCCCGGCAAGCGGACCGAGTCGTTCTCCACGGGCGCGTTTTGCATCGACCGCCCGCGCCGCGGACAAGGCCTGGACGCTCGCGACGTGGAGGAACGCGTGCACCTCGCCGTCCGTTGCCCGAATGCTGGCCAGCGCGGCCTCGGTGACGGCTTGTGCCGTCGTCTCGCCTCGCTGCACCCGGTCGGCGATTTCGGTCACGCTGCCGAGCATCGCTCACTCCACGAAAGCAGGGACCGCGAAGCCTCCCTGCTCGACACGCGGCGCCTGCGCCAGCGCGTCGTCATGCGAGAGCCCAGGGCGGGGCTCGTCGTCGCGCAGTGGGGTTCGAGCGAGCTCCACATGGGCCGTCGGTGGGACGTTGCGCGTATCGAGTTGGTCCAGCTGTTGGACGTACCCCACGATGCTCGCGAGCTCCCCGGCAAAGCGGTCGCTTTCGGCGTCGGAGAGCGAGAGCGACGCGAGCTTGGCGACATGGAGCACCAGTGCGCGATCGACCTTGGGGGTGGGCATTGGAGGGCCCACGGTACCATGAGCTGCGGGCGGAGGAGTCGCCGGAGGGCGCCTACGGGCGCGGGGACTGCGCGGGCACGATCGGGGTCGGGGCGGTCGGGGTCGGGGTCGGGGTCGAAGGTCCAGCGTTCTCTTCGTACTCCGGCGGCGGAAGGCTTGGTCGCCCGTGTCGCCCCGCGCACGCACTGAGAATCAGCGTCGAGACCACCAGCACCCGCCTCATCGCGCTTGCGTCATAGCTTGCTTTTTCCTCGTCCGGGCGTAAGTTCTCCGCCCAACATCGGCGTGGAACCATTACGTTCCACGTCCCAACCCAACCCACACGCTCTCCCGCGCGAGCTTGCGCCCGGTGCGCTGCCATCCTCAAGTGTTGGTGGCGTTGGCGCAGGAAGGAGAGCGGAGGCCCAACCGAAAGGATGCGCGAAAGATGACCCAAACCATCGAACAGAACGCCCAAGGTCTGCCTCAACTGCGCGGCGATCCGCCGCTTCCCCTCCGGTCGCTGCTCGACGCCGGCGTCCACTTCGGCCACCAGACCAAGCGCTGGAACCCGAAGATGCGACCGTATATCTATGGCGCACGCAACGGCATCCACATCATCGACCTCGACCAGACCGCACGTCTCTTCACGCGCGCGTACAACTTCGTGGTGGAGACGGTGGGGCGAGGCGGTCACCTCCTCATGGTCGGCACCAAGCGTCAGGCCCAGGAGATCGTCCAAGAGGAAGCCAGCCGCTCCGGAAGCTTCTACGTCGTCAACCGCTGGCTCGGCGGAACGCTCACGAACTTCCGGACGATCAAGACAGGCCTCGAGCGCATGCGTCAGCTCGAACGCATGAAGGAAGACGGCACCTATCAGTCCATCACGAAGAAAGAGGTGTCGCGACTCGAAAAGGAGCGCGATCGCTTCGAGAAGTACCTCGGTGGACTCAAAAACATGGGGTCGCTGCCCGGCGCCATGTTCATCATCGACCCGGCCAAGGAATCCATCGCCGTTCAAGAGGCAAACAAGATCGGAATCCCGGTGGTCGCCATCACGGACACGAATTGCGACCCCGATCGGATCGACTTCGTCATCCCTGGAAATGACGACGCCATCCGCTCGATCCGTCTCATCACGGCGCGCATCGGGGACGCCGTCGTCGAGGGTGCACAGCGCCGAAAGGAAACCGTCGGCCGCGAGGAGCATTCGCAGGGCGGTCGCCGCGACGGTCCCCATGCCGAGATTATCCGAGGCAGTCGCCCGCGGCGCGACGACAGTGCCGACCGCCCGAGTTGAGAGTCTGAGAGGAACCGCGTCATGGCCGAAATTACTGCCTCGATGGTCAAAGAGCTCCGGGAGCGCACCCAGGCTGGGATGAGCGATTGCAAGAACGCGCTCGTCGAAGCCACCGGCGACATGGAGAAGGCCGTCGAGATCATACTGAAGAAGGGAATCGTGAAGGCTGCTGCGCGGGCGGGTCGGGTCGCGGCCGAAGGACAAGTCGCGACTTCGGTGGCCCCCGACGCCAAGCGCGGCGTCATCATCGAGATCAACTGTCAGACCGACTTCGTCTCACGCGGCGACGATTTCAAGACATTCGTCAAGAACGTACTTGCGGTCGCCTCCAAGGCCCCGGTTGGCGCGGACCTCGGAGCGTTGAAGTACCCCGGCGGCGACAAGACCATCGACCAGGTGCGCGCCGAGCTCGTCGCGAAGACGGGTGAGAACTGCGTCGTGCGGCGCTGGGGATCGCTCGATGCAAAGGAGCCAGGGGGCATCGTGTATGCCTACGTTCACCCTGGCGAGAAGTTCGCGGTGCTCGTCCACGCGGAGGGGCCAGATCGCAAGAATGGTGATTTCGCCCGATTCGTCGAGAACGTCGCGATGCAGGTCGTCGCGATGACTCCTTTGGTCGTGCGCCGCGACGAGATCGCCCAGCCCCAGATCGACAAGCAGAAAGAGATCTTCGAGGCGCAGCTGAAGGAAGAGGGCAAGCCTCAGCAGGTGTGGCCCAAGATCCTCGAAGGAAAGATCACGAAGTGGTTCAGCGAGGTTACCCTCCTCGGTCAGGACAACGTGTGGGATCCTCCCGCCGGGAGTGTCGACAAGCTCCGCCAAGAGCTGGGAAAAAAGCTCGGCGGAGACGTCACGATCCACGCCTTCTTGCGCTATGCGCTGGGGGAGGGGATCGACAAGGCCCCGCGCGAAGATCTCGCCGCCGAGGTCGCGAAGACCATCGGAGGCTGACGGTGTTTCTCGGTCGGGATTGAGTCGTGCGACTCTGCGCCGTCAGCGTCGATCTCGACGAGGTTCCGAACTACTTCGCCATTCATGGCCTGAGCGACCCCACGGGTCCCGAAAAATCGCTCGTCTATGATCTGGCGGTCGATCGGCTGCAGGCCTTCGCCAGCCAGTTGTCCATCCCGCTCACGCTGTTCGCAATTGGCCGCGACCTTGCGCGTCCGATTGCGGCAGCCAAGTTGCGGGACCTTTGCGAACGGGGCACCGAGATCGCCAACCATTCGCTCGACCACCGATATGACCTCGTACGCCTCGGGCGCGACGAAATCAGGCGTCAAATCGAAGAGGGCGCGACTGCCATCGAACAGGCAACGGGCGCGCGGCCGACCGGATTTCGCGCGCCTGGCTACACGATCAGCGACGAGGTATTCGACGTGCTTGCCGATCTCGGCGTGGCATACGACTCGTCGGTCTTTCCCTGCCCAGCCTACTGGGCAGCGAAGACGCTGGCGATCGCCCTCATAGGCCTTCGAGGGCGGACGAGCCGCTCGATCATCGGAACGCCGGCGATGCTCGCCGCCCCCACGCACCCTTACCGCGTGGGACGGCCCTACTGGCGTCGCGGAACGGGACTACTCGAGTTGCCAATTCAGGTCACGCGTGGCGCGCGACTGCCATTCATCGGCACGTACGCGACGCTCGGAGGACCTCGCGTGGCGCGAACCCTCGCGCGCATGTGCGTGGGGGAGCCGCTGGTGAATCTGGAGCTTCACGGCATCGACGTGTTGGATGTCGCGGACGGTCTCGAGCAACTTCGGGCTCACCAGCCGGACGTGCGTATGCCTCAGGCCCGGAAGGTCGAAGCCCTCGTTGCAGTGGTCGATGAGCTACGAAAGCACGGGTATGCGTTCGTCCCGCTTCGGGAAGCCGCGGAAGCGGCCCGCAACATTTCATGAGTGCTTCGATCGCGCCTTCCATATCGCTTCGACGTCCACCCCCGAGTTGACGATGAATTCTCGTGCGAGATCGCTGTCGCCATGGGCCAGTTCCGGGGGGCTCCCATGGGCGACGATTTTGCCGCCGGCGAGCAGGATCGCCTGGTCCGCAATGCGGAAGCAGCTCGCGATGTCGTGGGTGATGACAATGCTCGTGACCCCAAAGCTTTGACGGGTCTCTTCGATGAGGTCGTCGACGGTGCGGCTCGTCAGCGGATCGAGGCCACTCGTAGGTTCGTCGTAGACGAGGATCGGAGGGTCGAGCATGAGCGCGCGCGCCAGCCCGACGCGTTTGCGCATTCCGCCGGAGAGCTCGGACGGGTACTTGGCGAGAACGGACTCGTCGAGCCCGAGGGCGCGCAGCTTGTCGAGTACGCGTTTCCGGGTTTCGTCTCGGGAGAGGCGCATATGCTCGACCAGTGGGAAAGCGACGTTGTCGAGGACGTTGAACGAGTCGAGCAGCGCCGCATATTGGTAGACCATTCCGAATTTGCGTCGGACCCGATTGAGCTCTCGTTCGCCCATCGGGACCGTGTCTTCCCCGTCGATGTAGATGCGGCCGCTCGTCGGCTTCTCGAGCGCGACGATGAGCCGCAGCAGCGTCGTTTTGCCTGCGCCCGAACCACCGACGAAGCACGTCGTCTCGTTGCGCCGGAACACGGCGTCGATCCCCTTGAGGACGTCCTGTTCGCCGAAACTCTTGCGAAGTTCCTTCAAGACCACGATGTCGTCCGTGGCCGAAGGCGAGCGAGCGCCAGGGCCCTCCGGCGTCGCCGAAGCCGCCGAAGACGCGTGAGTACTCGACGCGGGAGCGGAGGTCATCTGACCGGCGAGCTTACCAGCGCCATCGACGCGCGACCCGCTTCGCGGTAGGAAAGTGAACATGACGGGCGAGCATTTCGACGCGATCCTCAAGTTGGCCGGCGCCAAGACCGAGAAAGATGGCTGGGTCGTGCTCCCCGACCAGAGCACGATGAGCATCCACGTCGCTCACGACGGCGCGAGCATGACCGTGTCACGAGTAGAGGCGATACGCCAAGATGGGGACCTCGTCTATGCACGAAACCCGAAGCGAGAAGTTTTCATTCTCGTCCGAAGCGACGTCTTCGCCGTCGCCCTGGAAGCCGACTCTGTCGCGGGTCGGGTGGTGCGTCGCGCGGGCTTCGGCTGAAACGCGGAGCGCGTGCATGAGCGCGCTGTTGCGTGTCCTCGCCGCCGCCGTCGGCGCCCTCCCGTGGCGCTCTCTACGGGTGCTCGGCGCGGCGCTGGGCTGGATCGCCGGGACGGCGTTGCGCATCCGTCGCAGGCATGTCGAGCACGCAATGCGTGAGGCAGGGATCGTCGACGCCGGCGCAGAAGTGAACGCCATGTACCGCTCGCTTGGAACATCCGCATTCGAATTCTTGCACCTAGCCTCCAACGGCGTTTGCGCGACAATGCATGCGCACGTGGACCCGGCTTCGCGCGACCTTTGGTGGGCAGCGCTCGAGCGCGGGTCTGGCATCGTCATCGCCGCGTCGCACACGGGCAACTGGGATCTCGCAGCGTGCGCAGTGGCGCGGGAGGTCGAGTTGCTGGTCGTCACGAAACGGCTGCGGGTTCGAGCCCTCGACGCGTTCTGGCAAAAGGCGCGGGCGGCGCAGGGGATACGCCTCTCAAATGCGGTCGGGGTCATCGCTCGTGCACGCACCGTGCTTGGGCGTGGAGGCGCAGTGGCGATGATGATCGACCAGGTCCCGATGTCGTCGCGCCACGCCGTCGCGGCGGAGTTCCTGGGTCGCAGAGCACTCATCGACCGTGGGCCAGCGGCGCTCGCGGCCGCATGCCGTGCGCCGCTCGTCGTTGCGGCAAGTCGGCGCGAAGCGAGCGGTGAACACGTGCTGGTCGTCCTCGATGTCATCGTCCCACCACACCGTCCATCGCGTTCATGGATCATCGATGCCACCGCGGCAGCAACACGCGCGCTCGATCGTTTCGTGCGTGCGCACCCGAGCCAATGGCTATGGCTGCACCGCCGCTGGAAGGTGCTCGACCGCGCGCCGCGCCGGACTACACTCGATGCGTCATGTCCTCAGCGCTCGACCCGCTCGTCATCGCCCACCGCCGCTTCGAGAGCCGCCTGATCGTCGGCACGGGCAAGTACAAGGACGTCTCGGAAACCGAGCGCGCCATCGACGCATCGGGAGCGCAGATCGTTACCGTCGCCCTCCGACGGGTTGATTTGAGCGATCGCTCGAGTGGATCGCTCATGGCGCTTCTCGCTCGCAAAGGCTGGCTTCTTCTGCCCAATACGGCCGGCTGTCACTCCGCGGACGATGCGGTGCGAACGTTGCGCCTCGCCCGCGAGCTCGGCATTGCCGAGATGGTGAAACTCGAAGTCATCGGAGACGCCGAGACATTGTACCCCGACAACGAGCAGACGCTCGAGGCGGCTCGTCGGCTCGTGGCCGAGGGCTTCGTGGTCCTGCCGTATTGCTCGGACGATCCGATCATCTGCAGGAAGCTCGAGGACGTGGGGTGCGCGGCGGTCATGCCACTCGCCGCGCCCATCGGGAGTGGGCTGGGCATCCGCAATCGGCACAACCTGGAAATTATCTTGGAGCGAGCGCGGGTGCCCGTGATCGTCGACGCGGGTGTGGGGACGGCCAGCGACGCGGCGGTCGCGATGGAGCTCGGCTGCCATGGTGTTCTGATGAACACGGCGATTGCGCACGCGAAAGATCCCATGCTGATGGCGAGCGCAATGCGCGAGGCAGTGAGCGCGGGACGCAAAGCCTTTCTCGCCGGCAGGATGGCCAAGCAACGGTATGCCAACGCGTCGAGCCCGGCGACCGGCCTCATCGAGTGAGCGAGGGAAGCCACGTTCCCGCACGTCATCCTCATCACGGACCCGGCGTTCGGCGACGAGACCATTGTCCGGTGTGTTCAGCGCGTCGCAGCGGGCCTCCCGCCGGGTAGTTTGTGCGTACAGCTCCGTGACAAGGCGCGTCCGATCGTCAGTCTTCGGTTGTTCGCGTTGCGCTTGCGCATGGTCACGCGCGCCCTCGGCGCGTGGCTCGTCGTCAACGGTGATGCGCGGGTCGCGCGAGACGTCGGAGCCGATGGCATTCACCTCGGACGAGACGGTGGCCCGGTGGATGACGCCCGCCACATCTTCGGCGCGGGGGCATGGGTCTCCGTGGCGGCACACTCGGATGACGATGTGCGCGTCGGAGTAGACGCTGGAGCAGATGCCGTCCTTGTGAGCCCGGTATTCTCTACGCGGGCTCCTGACGCGTTCGGTCCAGTGAAGGCCGGACGCGGTGTGAGTGCCCTGCGGACGGCACGGTCGATCGCCGCGGGTCGGGCCGCGGTTTACGCGCTGGGCGGCGTGACGGCCGACAATGCGCGCGCATGCGTGGAAGCTGGAGCCGATGGCGTCGCGGTGATCCGTGCCCTCTTGGGGAGCGGAGCGCCCACGCGAGTGGCGCGGGCTCTCAATGACGCCGCGCGCGCGCGCTGCTAAACTGGGGAATCATGTCGCGTTACGACGAGTCATTGACGATCACGTGCGAGCTACTGCGGCGCCACGTCGACGGCTCGCGCCTCATCCTGCCCTCCGATCATATTCAGAACGACCTGGGTCTCGACAGTCTCAGCGTCATGGAGCTGGTCTCCGATGTCGAGAGCCGATTCGGGATCAACATCCCGTCCGAGATGTTCGAGCTGATTGGAACGGTCGAAGACGTAGCGCGCCTGGTGTCATCGCTCGAGCCCGACGCCGCGCACGCGACGCGCTGAGACGGGCTCGTCAAGCTTCGAGCGGGCCGATGTCCTCGCCGGAGAGAACGAAAAATGCCTCGCCATACTCTTTGAGTAAGCCCAGGGCGCGGTCGAGATCCTCTTGGGTGTGGCCCCGGGTGACGTTGACGCGCAGTCGCTCCTCGCCGTGCTTCACCGAGGGATACGTCAGCGGAACCATCAGGACACCGCACTCGAGCAAGGCGACGTGCATGAAAAGCGTCTTGCGCTCTTCCCGACACATGACCGGCATGATGTGCGTCTTGCTAATGCCGAGGTCGAAGCCACTCCGTGCAAGTTCTCCGCGAAAATACTCCGCCTTCTGATGCAGCTCGGCAACGAGCGCGACCCCCTCCTCCTCGATCATGTCGAGGATCGTCGATGCCGCGGCAACGACAGGCACGGGGAGCGATGCACTGAATACGAAACTCCTCGCAGCGTGCTTCACGTGCTCCACGACCTCGCCGGGTCCGAAAAGCAGTCCGCCGATGCCGCCGAAAGTCTTGCTCAGCGTCGAGACCAGGATTGGCACCCGCCCCTCGAGTCCCATCGCTTCGAGCGTTCCGCGCCCATGCTTGCCCATCGTGCCGGTTCCGTGGGCGTCATCGACGATGAGCGGGGCATCGTATCGGTCGCAGAGCGACACGATCTCCGGCAAGTTCGCCGTGTCGCCATCCAGCGAGTAGACGCCTTCGACAACCACGAGCGCGTTCTTGCGTTCGCGTGTCGTCAGAATGCGCTCCAGGCTCTTCGCCGAGTTGTGGTTGAAAAAGCGAATCTCAGGCCCGTTCTTGGGAACGCCCGCGGCCAGGAACGCGCCATCCAGAATGCAGGCGTGGCTATACGCGTCCAAAGCAAGAGTCGTGTCTTTGTCTGCCAGCGCCGCGAGCGTGCCCAACATCGCTTGGTAGCCCGTAGTGAATAGCAGGCAGGATTCGAAGCCCATCCAAGTGGCGAGCCGGCGCTCCAGCTCGACGTGCTCCGCGGTCGTCGCTTGCGGGCGCGAACTCGATAGACCGCACCCAAACTTGTCCACCGCCTTCTTGGCGGCGAACTTGACCCTGGGGTGCGTCGTCAATCCGAGATAGTCGTTCGAACTGAAATTGGTGACCGGTTTCCCCGCAATGACCGTGTGCAGGCCGCCGGCCTCGAACTCCCGGTAATACGGGTAGACCTGCATTTCGCGCGCCCAGCGGACGCGGGATAGCTCGGCATGCGCCTTCTCGTGGATCCAGCTGCTTCCCCGCGTCGGGGGATCGCTCCATCGAATCGCTGTGGTCATGCCCTGCTCTCCTTGCAAGAGGCAGTCCTTCTACCGCGAGGAGGCGCGCATGACGAGCGCAGAGGCGTTGCCATAGAACCCCATCGAAGTGACCAGAAAGTTTCGCGGTTCGGCGCGAATAGTCCCACGCAGGAGCATGGGGTCCGGCCCGTCCGCCGGTCGGAACGGACGATCCGCGTCGAACGGCATAAAGGCAATGGCAGTAAGCATCGCCATTGCCCCGCCGGCGCCGAACGTCTCTCCAAGCACAAGCTTGGGCGCCAAGACGCACGCTCGTTCTCCGACAGCGTGCCGGATCGCGACCATCTCGGCTTGGTCGAAGGCGCGAAGCCCAGAGATCCCCGAAACGACGACGTCGATGTCACGCGCATCGATTCTCGCGGCCGTGAGGGCTTCCGCAATGGCCCGCTCGACCGCTTCGGGGGACGCGGAGATAAGTGACCCCTCCCGGTTGGGCGCGACGAACGCTGTTCCGTAACCGGCGATCATACACAGGACCCTCGCACCGCGCGCGCGGGCCGCCTCCGGCGTCTCAACGGCAATGACTGCAGCGCCCTCACCCAGGCGCGCGCCATCCGCCAGAGCGCCGAGCCGATCGAATGCAAGAACGAGCGCCTCGCTCAGCGCCTCCGCTCCGCCGACGAGCAACGCGTCGGCACGACCTTGATCGAGAAAGACGTCCGCGCACGCCATGGCATCCAGCGCGCCGCAGTTGCCGTCGCTCACGCTCACGTTGAGCGCACGGAGCTCTTCCCAGATGCTCGCGTACCCGGCCGCGGTGTTCGACACTGTGAGTGGAAAGCGCGACGGATTGATGTAGCGGGGGTCTTCGAGCGTGGCGACGCGATCGAGTTCGGTGATGGCTTCGAGCGAGCCGTAGGCATTCGATATGACAATCCCGACGCGGTCGGCAGAACCGGCTGCCCACACTCCTTCTTTTTTCAGACCCGCGTCGTGCAGTCCAAGGCGCACCGCCACGAGGAGCAACTTCGTCAGCCGGTCGAGCGAGCGTAGCCCCTTGTCTCCGAGATACTGGGTCGCATCGAACCCTTTGACTTCAGCCACTCGCGCCCGTGGGTAGGTCGAGCGATCGAACGTTTCGTGATGCGTCCGTCCGTTTGCGGGGCGGTCCCGGCAACGGGTCGCCTGGAAGAAGGCGGCGGCCCCGACCCCGAGTGGCGAAACCACGCCAATGCCGGTGACTGCGAGCTCCGTCACGGTGTTTTCATCACGAGGGTGGGCGCCGGGCCCGCGGCGGTGGCAGGACACCAGGTCGGGCGAAGATCGCGACGGCATTGTACCCGCCGAATGCCAGCGAATTGTTGACGACGACGTCGGCCTTGCCCGTGCGGGCCACGTTCGCGACGACGTCGACGTCGCATTCCGGATCCGGCGTGTCATAGCCAATCGTTGGCGGGTACAGGCCTGTTTCGAGCGTGAAGAGGCAGCCAATGGCCTCGAGAGCGCTCGCGGCCCCCATGCAATGTCCGAGCATGCTCTTCATGCTCGAGATCGGCACGCGTCGGTCGCCGAACACTTCTTGGATGACTTTGGTCTCCGCCACGTCGTTGTGCTTCGTTCCCGTCCCATGCGCGTTGACGAAGTCGATGTCCGCCGGCTCGATTGCGGTTCGCCGGATTGCGTCGCGCATCGCCACGATGCTTCCAGTCGCGTCTGGGTGTGGACGCGTGATGTGATAGGCATCGCACGTTAGGCCGTAGCCGCCCACCTCGGCCAGCAGTTTTGCCCCGCGGCGATAGGCGTGTGACTCGCTTTCCACGACGAGCAGTCCAGCGCCCTCGCCGAGCAACAGGCCCTGGCGATTGAGGTCGAATGGCTGGCACTTTTCCGGCGCCATCGCCGCGAGGCGCACGAAGCCGGTGAATTGCAACTCCTGAATCAGCTCTGCCGCTCCGGTGACGACCAGGTCGGCGCGTCCCGACCGAATGAGATCCGCCGCAAGGCCAATGGCATAGTTGCCCGCGGCGCACGCCGCGGGCAGCGTCAGCACCATCCCTTGAGCGCCGATCGCTCGTGCCACATGGATCGGAAGCAGGGTGGAACCGTACTTCGGGATCTGAGAACGCCGTACGGCCTGGGCTCCGCCCATGATCCAATCATGTTCGAGCTCCCCGAGAATTGCGCCCTCGCCCATCGTTGTACCAAGGACCACCGACGTCCGCGGTCCCCGGAGCGCTTTCGCGTCGAGCGCGGCGTCCGCAATCGCCATTCGCGCAGCAGCGAGGGCCATCGCCGAGCAACGCCCCGTGTGCCTTTGCTCGGCGACGGTCAGGTGGTCCCGGGGGTCGAAGCACTTGACCTCGCCGGCGAGCTGCCGTCCGAGCGGTGACGCATCGAACGATGCAACCGCGGATATCCCAGACTTGCCTGCGTGCAGCGAACGGAAGAAAGCTTCCCTTCCGAGCCCTATCGAGCTCACGACCCCCACACCCGTGATGAATACGCGCTCAAGCACGATAGGGAGCTATCTACTGCACCACCGCCGGTGCTGCACACCCGAGCAATGCTTGGCAGCGCGAACTACGGTTCGCGGATGAAGGCGGTTACGCGGGCTCCAAGCTTGCACGGACGGCTGCCCCGAAGTACAGCCGCGGCACGGCGTCAATGCCCTCCCGCCTCGTAGCTCCCACGCTCGTCGACGCCGTGCGATCCCTCGCGGACGATGGGGAGCGCGGCTTCGTCTTCGTTCGACCGGACGGAACCGAGCGTCTTTGCACCTTCGGCTATATGGCCGCAGAGGGCGAACGGAGGGCGGCACAACTCATCGCGCGCGGACTCCGCAAGGGAGACCGCATCGCGCTTGTGATTCCGGAAGGCGACGAATTCGTCCTTTCCTTTCTTGGCGCCCTCCTGGCAGGGGTCGTGCCGGTGCCTATTTATCCGCAGCTGACTTTCAAGAACATCGAAAGTTACCATGACACGGTAGCGCACATCACTCATGCGTCGGGCGCCGTGATGCTCTTGACGACGACCAAGACCCGGCCGTTCGTCGATCCGGTTGCATCGCGGCTGCCGACGCTGCGAGCCATTGCGACCATAGCGGACCTCGCCGGCGAAGCGCCCCCGGCCGGGGTGCTGGTGTCGCCGGACGACCTCGCGTTTCTCCAATTCACCAGCGGGAGCACGTCGCGGCCGAAGGGTGTCATGGTGACCCACGGCAATCTCGCGGCGAACGCCGAGGCGTTCATGATTCATGGCGTGCACCGCGACGAGCGCAGCGACAAGGGCGTCAGCTGGCTGCCGCTTTTTCATGACATGGGGCTCATCGGTTTCGTGGTCGGACCGATCTTCACGCACATCCCGTGCGTCTTCATTCCGACCGCGAGCTTCGTACGCGCGCCGCGTTTGTGGCTCGACAAGATCCACGAGCACCGAGGGACCATCACGTACGCGCCGAGCTTCGCGTACGCGCTTGCAGCCAAGCGCCTGAAGGAGAAGGACGTCGAGGGGCTCGACCTGTCGTGCCTGCGCGTGGCAGGTTGCGGAGCCGAGCCCATCCGCGCGCGCGCGCTTCGCGACTTTGCGACGCGATTGGCCCCGGCGCGCTTCGACCCGCGGGCGTTCTTGCCTTCCTACGGCATGGCCGAGGCAACGCTCGCGATTACCTTCGTTCCGCTCGGCGACGGCCTCCATACAGACGAAGTCGATGCCGCAGCCCTGACGACGGGAGAGGCCCATCGCTCGAAGACGCAAGAATCACGTCTCGAGATCGTCGATTGTGGGGTGACGTTTCCTGCGCACGAAATAGCGATCATCGACCAGTCGGGCAACCGCCTGCCGGAGCGGCGCGTGGGACAGATCGTCGTTCGCGGGCCGAGCGTGACCCCAGGATATTTTGAAGATTCTGACCTGACGGCCCAATCGTTCAAGCCGCTTGCGGTCGAGACCGGGATGGCCGCGACCCGGGAGCTGGGTTCCTGGCTTCATACCGGTGACCTGGGCTATCTGGCAGCGGGCCGGCTGTTCGTTTGCGGCCGCGTGAAAGAGATCATCATCGTGCGTGGCCGCAACTACTATCCGAGCGATATCGAGTGGGCAGTCAGCGAGCTTCCGGCGATGCGCCGTGGCAACGTGGTCGCGTTCGGCGTGGATCTCGACGGTGAAGAGCGCCTAGTGGTGTGCTGCGAGGGCCCAGCGTGCGACGCGGGTGCCCTTCAGAACGCGACGCTTGCTTGTATCGCGGCGCAGTTCGGTCTGACCGCGCATGAGATCGTGATTGCACCGCCCTCGTCGTTGCCGCGAACATCCAGTGGCAAACCCCAGCGGGCGAAGGCACGCGAGATGTATATCGCAGGGACCCTACCACGAGCACGCAATGTGCAGGACCCCGCTGACCCTATGGTCCCGACAGAGAACACCGACGGCAGCGCGCCGCTGACAGGCGAGCAAACAACGTGATCAAATGGTCGCCGGACCGGTCGATACATGGCACCGGCGCGTAGCGAACTACGCGCTCGATTTCTCGATACACGGTGAAGGGAACACGATTCAATGCACGCGCCAAACATGCAAGAAGGCGACGACCGACGGCCGACCCGCGAGGCACTGCTCGCCATGTTTTGCGATATGGCAACGGAGGTCGTCGAGCGCGACTTCCATCACGGCGTCGAGTCGATGCGCATCGACGAGCTCGTGATCGACTCTCTGGGGATGCTCGAAATCATCGGCTCACTCGAACGCAAGTTGCAGATCCAGCTGCCGGACGAGAGCCTGACTGGGCTAAGCACCATTCGTGACCTGCTCGACGTCGTCGAGAGAGGTCTTGCGTGAGTTTAACAAGAGAAAGAGGGTATCCATGTCGCATGCAAATCGGCTGAGTGGGATCGCGTCTCCGCGAGACAACTTGAAGGAGGAGCTGCGCGCGCTCGTTGCCGAGATCACGGAGAAGGACGAGATTCCGGATGGCGCGACCTTCAAGAACCTGGGTATCGACTCGATGATGGGGGTCGAGATCGTGGCAGCGATCGAGCGTCAGTACCGCGTCAAGATCGACGACGAAGAGCTCGCGAGCTTTACGGACCTCGAAGCGGCCTATGCGATGGTCCTCAGGAAGCTCGAGTCGAACACCGGCGCGTCGGCAGCGGAGTGACTCGGGTCTCCTGAGCCTGCGGTGACCGGGTTGATGTCCGCGCGTCGGCGGGAGTGCGCGTGCTAGAAGTTCGGCCGATGGAGCCGCTCTTCGCAAAGGTCTCGACCGTGCTGGATTTTCCTGCGGAAGAGCGGGAAATACTGCGCTTCTGGAAGGCGGCGCGAATCTTCGAGAAGACCCTCTCGAAACCGGCAAAGCGGGGAACATTCGTCTTCTACGAGGGACCGCCCACCGCGAACGGACTACCGCACAACGGGCACGTCCTCACCCGTGTGATCAAGGATCTATTTCCGCGGTACAAGACCATGCGCGGCTGGACGGTACCGCGCAAAGCCGGCTGGGATACGCACGGGCTTCCAGTAGAGGTCGAGGTCGAGAAAGAACTACGAATCCACGGTAAGGCAGCCATCGTCGAGTACGGCGTAGAGCCGTTCATCAGGAAGTGCCTCGAATCGGTGTTTCGGTACACCCGAGAATGGGAGGAGATGACCGAACGCGTCGCGTTCTGGGTCGATCTCAACGACGCGTATGTCACCTACCACCGATCGTACATCGAGAGCGTCTGGTGGGCGTTGAGCGAGCTGTTCAAGAAAGGCCTGCTCTACCAAGGGCACAAAGTCGTCTGGTGGTGGGCGCAGGGCGGGACCGCCCTCAGCGCCGGCGAAGTGGGTCTCGGTTACAGGTCCGTCGAGGATCCTAGCGTCTATGTCGCGTTTAGGGTCGCGGGCGACGAAAAGGACCTGTTCCTTCTCGTGTGGACGACTACTCCCTGGACCCTGCCCTCCAACATGTACGCGGCGGTACACGAAGACTTGGAGTACGTCGTCGCGCGGGCGAAAGATGGAAGGCGCTTCGTCGTCGCCAAGTTGCTGCGTGAGTCGCTCGAGAAGAAGTTGGGAACTCTTCGCGTCGAGCGGGAGATGAAGGGTAGCGATATCCAGGGTTGGGAATACGAGCCGCCTTTCGACCTCTTCAGGAGCGCGCAAAAGCAAGTTCATTCGCGCGCGGGTATAGCCTCCCAGGCGGCGTATTGGCGCGTCGTTCTCGCAAACTTCGTCACGCTCGATGCAGGCACGGGCATCGTCCACATTGCCCCGGCATTTGGTGAAGACGACCACAGGCTGTTCGTCGCCGAACAGGCGAGTTTGTCGCCGCAAACCCCGGAGGCGGCGCTAGAGCTCTTTTGTGCCGTCAAACCGGACGGTACGTTCATTGACAGCTTCGATCGGTACTCCGGACGCTGGGTCAAGGACTGCGACAAAGAGATTCAGCACGACCTCCGGGACAAGGGATTGCTGGTCCATGCGGAATCATTTCGACACGATTATCCATTCTGTTGGCGCGCCGAAAGCGATCCCCTCATCCAATACGCGCGACCGGCTTGGTACATCCGTACGACCGCGGTGATCGACCGCGCGATCGCCAACAATCATGAGATCCACTGGATCCCGGAGCACATCAAGGAAGGGCGTTTCGGCGATTTTCTCGCGCACAACGTCGATTGGGCACTGTCGCGCGAGCGCTGGTGGGGCACGCCACTCAACGTGTGGGTCTGCGAGTCGAACGCGGACCACAAGGAGGTACCTGCGAGCATCGCGGAGATCGAGCGGCGCAATACGCACGCGTTCGACCATTTTTATGCCGCCCGACGCATCGATCCTTCTCTGAGCGATCACCTCATCGTTCACAAGCCGTGGATCGATCAGGTTCATTTCCCGTGCGGGACGTGCGGCGCAACGATGCGTCGCGTCCCCGAGGTCATCGACTGCTGGTTCGACTCGGGCTGCATGCCTTTCGCGCAGTGGGGCTACCCGCACCAAGGGCGAGAGCAGTTCGAGCGGAGTTTCCCGGCGGACTTCATCAGCGAGGCGATCGATCAGACGCGCGGCTGGTTTTACTCGCTGCTGATGGTCTCGACGCTCGTCTTCGAGAAGCCGTACCCCCATCCTTACAAGACGTGCATCGTCCTCGGGCATGTCAGCGACAAGGAGGGAAAGAAGGAGAGCAAGAGCCGGGGCAACTACACGCCGCCGGAAGTCATTCTCGACAAGGTGGCCATGGACTTCGCCATCTGGGATCCGACGTTCGTCCCGTCCGCGGGCGGGGCCGGTGAGTCACTCGCGTCGCCCGCGGCACTCATCTCGCGCGAGGACTTCGAGGGGATGGACCTTTCCGAGGGGGCGGTCGTGCGCATCTACCGCATCGATGATCCCGATGGCCGACTCGAACTCCCCGTGCGCGCCGACAAGCGTGTACCGCGTCGCGTGGTCGTCCTTGGGGAAGAGTACCGAGCGAAGCTCGGAGTATTGCCTTGTGCGGCCAAGGACATCAAGCCCGTCGACGTTCCATGGCTGCCTCGCGAAGAGCGCGTTACCGTCGAGGATCCATCGACGCACGCGCCTGGAGCGGACGCGTTCCGGTGGTTCTTCTACGCGGCGAGCCCCCCGTGGTCGGCCACCCGCCACGCGCTGTCGAACGTGCGCGCCTTGCAAAAGGAATACGCGATCAAACTGCGCAACGTGTACTCGTTTTTCACCATCTACGCGAACATCGACCAGTTCCGCCCCGGGGCGGAGCCCGTTCTCGTCGAGACAGCGCGCCCGGAGATCGACCGGTGGATCCGCGGCGAGCTGATGCACGCAGTGCGTGAGGTGACGGCGCACATGGATGCGTATGACGTGTTCGGCGCCACGCAGCGGCTCGTGGCACTCGTCGATGCACTGTCGAACTGGTGGGTGCGTCGCAGCCGGGCCCGTTTCTGGAAGTCGGCCTGGGACGATGACAAGCGCAGCGCCTACGAAACGCTTTACGAATGCCTGGTCACGATCGCGAAGCTGTCGGCACCCTTTACGCCTTACAGCGCCGAAGGGATGTACCAAAATCTCGTGGTGCGCGCGGGCGTCGCCGGGGCGTGTGAGAGCGTGCACCTCGAAGCATGGCCGGAGGCGGATGGCTCGGTCAACGACGCGCGGCTCTCGCGGAAGATAGCCGCCGTGCGCGAAATCGTCAGCTTGGGACTGCGGGCGCGCATGGAGTCCAAGATCAAGGTGCGCCAGCCCTTACGTAGCGCCCGCGTTATCACCGCAGAGCGTCACCTTCTCGATCTGGACCCTCCGACGCGAAGCCAAATTGACGAAGAGCTCAATGTTCAGGAGACGCGGTTCGTCCCCTTCGCCGAGGCGGAGAGCTTCGTGGAATTCCGCGTCAAGCCCAATTTTCGCTCCTTGGGCAAGCGAGGGCTGGGCAGGGAGGCACAGGCGCTGAAGAAGACGATGGGCGGTTTCGCCTCCAATGACGCAGCAAGGGTGGCTTCTCAGCTCATGGAAGGCCTGCGGGTGACCCTCGATGGCGTCGAGCTAGGGCGGGACGATGTCGAGCTGGAATGCTTGGCGAAGGAAGGCTTCGCGGCTGCCGGGGACCGCATCGGTGTGGTCTTGCTGGACACGCGGATCGACGCACAGCTTCGGGACCAGGGTCTACTCCGGGAGCTCGTCAATCGCGTCCAGACGATGCGCAAGGAAATGGGCCTTGAATACACCGATCGGATTCGCCTCTCGATCCAGGGCGGCGCACGGATATGCGCCCTCGTTGACACGTACCGAGGCGTGTTGGCGAACGAGGTGCTCGCGGTCGACGTTTCCACGGGCATACCGCTCGGGACGCCCGGCGGGGACGAAATCCAAGAAATCGACCTGGAAGGCGAGCAAGTCTGCATCGGCGTCACGCGAGCGCTCGGGCCGGGCTGAGCGCGGCATG
>JALYHX010000690.1 GCA_030776305.1 Myxococcota bacterium | reverse complement strand
GGCGTGAAGCTCTACGTCGACGACAAGGAAATCGGGCCGCTGCCGCAGGATTACCGAGACGTGACGCCCGGGGATCACGTCGTCAAGATCGTCGGGTCCGAGCGGTATCAGCCCCTCGAGCGGCGGGTCACCATCGAGAAGGATCACTTGGAGGACCTTGGTTCGGTCACACACAAGGTGCTCAAAGGAAAGGCGACCATCTCGTTGTCGACTCCAGGCGCCAGGGTCTTTCTCGTCGCCGGCGCCGATCGACGCGAGCTGCCGATGCTGCCGATCTCGGTGGACATCGATACCGGCAAAACGTGGTCGCTCCTTGCGACGCGGCCGGGCTATGGCGACTACAATCAGCCCATTGGCTTCGACGACGGACAGGCGGAGAAGACGTACGTCGTGACGCTCGAGCCCAGAGGCGGTCAGCCCGTCGCGGGAGCTTGGACCCCGATGCCGCCAGCCAACGGAGGCGGCATGGCGCCGCCCGCGCAGTACCAGCAGTCGTTCCCGGCGCCGGCACCGCGCCCGCAGGCCCCGATGCCTACGCCGCAACCGCAGATCGCTTCGCAGCCGGTCGGTGGTGGTGGTGGTGGTGGTGGTGAGGGTTTCCTCAACATCAACTCGATCCCCCCATCGACGTGCTTTCTCGACGGCCGACAGCTCGGCCCCACCCCCAAGGTGCATGTGTCGGTCACACCTGGTGTACACCAGGTGAAGTTCGTCAATGCCGAGCAGCAACTCAGCAAGACCGTCTCGGTGATCGTGGGTGCAGGCGAGACCAAGTTGGCTGTCGCAAAGCTCAGCAACTAATCGTTGCAGGCACTATCATCGGAGCGGAGGATGCCTTCCCCCGCGCCCAAGCCGAGCATTCTCGTCGTCGACGACGAGCCCGGCTTGCGCGACATGCTCGCGATCTTGTTCCGACGCGAGGGACTCGACGTCACGCTCGCGCCGGGGGTCGCGTCGGCCAGCGAGGTGATCCGACACGCCGCGGTGCCGTACGCGGTCGTCCTCACCGACTTGCTCATGCCCGATGGCAGCGGAATGGATCTGCTCTCGCTCATCAAGGAGCAGTCTGCCGGCACGGAGGTCATCGTGATGACCGCGCACGGCGGCATCGAGACCGCCATCGAAGCGATGCGGCGCGGCGCATACGATTTCGTGACGAAGCCGTTCGCCACGAACGAGCTCCGCGCGCTCGTCCAGAAGGCGCTGGAGCGACGCGCGATTGTCGCGGACAACGAGCGGCTGCGCGCGCAGCTACTGCGCGAGCGCGGCGGCGAGCTGCTGGGTCAATCCGAAGCAATGCGTCGCATCTTCGACCTCGTGCAGCGGATCGCGCCGTCGCGAACGACCGTGCTCATCACGGGCGAGAGCGGGACCGGCAAGGAGCGCATCGCGCGCGCGCTCCACGACATGAGCGACCGCAAGGACAAGCCGTTTCTCGTCATCAACTGCGGCGCGATCCCAGAGACGCTCATCGAATCGGAGCTCTTCGGGCACGAGCGCGGGGCGTTCACTGGCGCCGTCGCGAGCCGCCTCGGCATCTTCCGCCAAGCCGAAGGTGGAACCGTTCTGCTGGACGAAATCGGTGACCTCGCGCCCGCGCTGCAAGTGAAGCTCTTGCGGGTCCTGCAGGAGCGTAAGGTGCGCAGCATTGGCGCATCCGCGGAGGTATCCGTCGATGTACGGGTATTGGCGGCGACCAATCGTCGCGTCGAGGACGACGTCCGCGGCGGACGCTTCCGGCAGGACCTGTACTATCGGCTCAATGTCATTCGCATCGAAGTTCCGCCACTGCGGGATCGGCGTGAGGACATCCGAGCCCTCGCCGAGCACTTCCTCGCCCGCTGCGCAGCCGAGCAGAACAAGCCGATTCGTGCCCTATCCCCCGACACGCTCCGTGTGCTGGAGGGATATACGTTTCCCGGCAATGTGCGCGAGCTCGAGAATGTGATCGAGCGCGCGGTCGCCTTGGCGGCGGGGCACACGATCGGCCTCGGCGATCTTCCACTCGAAATCTCGGGCGCCGCTTCTCAGTCCACTCCCGCTCTCGTCAACCTCCCGGACGAAGGGTGCAGGCTCGATGACATTCTCGGCGAAGTGGAGCGCCGGATGATTCTTCAAGCCCTCGAAAGGTCAGACGGTGTGCGTACGCAAGCGGCGCGGCTGCTCGGCGTCACACTCCGGAGCCTGCGATATCGCCTACAGAAGCACGCTTTGGCCGACGCCGGGGACGACGTGCCCGACTCCGACGGGCCGCTTCCGTAACGCCTTATGCGACAAAGCTCGGCCCCCCTGGGG
>JALYHX010000689.1 GCA_030776305.1 Myxococcota bacterium | reverse complement strand
CGAAGATCGGCATCAACGGGTTCGGACGCATCGGTCGCTGCATCGTTCGCGCGCTGCACGAACGCAAAGCGGTCGGCAAAGACCTCGAGATCGTCGGCATCAACGACCTGACCGACGCGAAGACGCTGACGCACCTTTACAACTATGACAGCGTGCACGGTCGCGCGGAACACCCCGCAAAGTCGCTCGAGGGGGCGATCGATTTCGGAATCTCCAAAGCGAGGGTCGTGGCCGAGAGAGATCCCGCCAAGCTCCCGTGGAAGGAACTCGGGGCGGACATCGTGCTCGAGTGCACTGGTCTCTTCACCGACAGAGAGAAGGCGGCCATGCATCTGAGCGCTGGCGCCAAAAAGGTAATCATCAGCGCGCCGGCGAAGGGCCATGACGCGACCATCGTCCTCGGCGTGAACACCGAGGCGTACGACCCGGGCAAGCACGCGGTGATCTCGTGCGGCTCCTGCACGACGAACTGCCTCGCGCCGGTGGCCAAGGTACTGTTCGACAATTTTGGCATCCAGCACGGCCTGATGACGACGATTCATTCGTACACGAACGACCAGGCGCTGCTCGACATCCCACACCGCAAGGGCGACCTGCGACGCGCCCGCGCGGCGGCGTTGAACATGATCCCCTCCACCACCGGCGCCGCAAAAGCGCTGTCGGAGGTGATTCCGCAACTCAAGGGAAAATTCGACGGTCAGTCGATGCGCGTCCCCACGATGGACGGCAGCATCGTCGATCTGACGCTTCACACGGAAAAACCAGTCACCAAGGAAACCATCCACGCTGCGATGAAGAACGCCGCCGAGACGTCGATGAAAGGCATCCTTGCCTACACGGAGGTGCCGCTCGTCTCGGGCGACTACATCGGCGATCCACACTCGTCGACCTTCGACGCAACGATCACCCAAGTGTTGGGCGACAAGTTTGCGAAGGTCTTTGCGTGGTACGACAACGAGTGGGGCTTCTCGAACCGCATGGTCGAGCTCGCGCAGCTCGTCGGATCCAAACTCTAGAGGGAGCGGAAGATGAGCAACCCGCTTCAGGGGATCCGTTCGATCCGCGAACTGCCAATCGAACAAAAGCGCGTCTTTCTCCGCGTGGACTTCAACGTGCCTCTCGACGGAGGGCCCCCCGAAATGCGGATTACGGACGATTCGCGCATCCGCGAGGCGCTGCCGACGATCACGTACGCGCTGGAGCGTGGGGCGCGTCTCATTTGCGCCAGCCACCTGGGTCGCCCGAAGAAGGCTCGAGATCCGAAGTATTCCCTCGAGCCGTGCGCGGCTCGTCTGGCCGAGCTGATCGGCCAGGAAGTGGCACTGCCTGAGGACTGCATCGGCGACGCGGCAAAGAAGGTCGTCTTCGATCTTCGTGCCGGCCAAGCGTGTCTTCTCGAAAACGTTCGCTTTCACCCCGAGGAAGAGAAGGACGACGAAGCGTTTTGTCGCGAGCTCGCCCAGCTTGCGGATGTGTATGTCGACGACGCATTTGGGTCGGTGCATCGTGCTCATGCGAGCGTTCATGGACTGGCGAAGCTCTATCGCGACCGCGGCTGTGGCTTCCTACTCGAGAAGGAGATCGCATCGCTCGGCAAGATCGTGACCGCGCCCGACCAGCCATTCATCGCAATCCTGGGCGGAGCGAAAGTGAGCGACAAGATCGCCGTCGTCGAGTCGTTGCTCGAGCGCGTGAGCGCGCTCGTGATCGGGGGTGCCATGGCCAACACGTTTCTCGCCGCGCGCGGCAAGAACATGCAGGCGTCGCTGGTCGAAACGGACAAGCTCCCGCTCGCGCGTACGCTGGTCGAGAAGGCGAGCTCTCGGGGCGTCGATCTCCTGTTGCCGGTGGACGTCGTCGTAGCGGCGAGCACGGCGGCGACAGCCGGCGAAGTCGCCAGTGTCGACGACATTCCTAGCGGCAAGATGGCACTCGACATCGGGCCCAAGAGCATCCAAGAGTTCACGCGGCGACTCTCCGACGCGAGAACGATCTTCTGGAACGGGCCGATGGGGCTGTTCGAAAAGGCGCCGTTTGCCAGCGGCACGATCGCCATTGCGCGGGCAATGGCAGACTCGCCCGCGTTTACGGTGGTCGGCGGTGGCGACAGCGCGGCGGCGGTATATGCGGCAGGCGATGGCATCGCCGTGAAGATGAAGCACATCTCGACCGGTGGAGGCGCGTCGCTCGAGCTGGTCGAGGGCAAGAAGCTCCCGGGCATCGAGGTTCTGCGGGGAGCGGGCGCGACGTGAACCCCGCTCGGCGCCCCCTCGTTGCGGGCAACTGGAAGATGCACCATGGAGGATCCACGGGCGTCGATCTCGCGACGATGATCGTACGGCTCGCCGTGGAGGTTCCGGATGTAGACTTGGTCGTCGGACCGCCGTTCACGGCGCTCGCGGCATGCGCTCACGAGTGCGACGGCAGTCGGGTTCAAGTCGCCGCGCAGAACCTCTATCCCAAAGACTCTGGCGCGTTCACCGGCGAGGTGAGCGGCCCGATGCTCGTCGAGGCGGGATGCGCTTGGGTCATTGTCGGACACAGTGAACGACGTCAGCTTTTCGGCGAGAGCGACGACTTGGTCGCTGAGAAGGTCTCGGCTGCACTGAGGGCTGGTCTTGTGCCGATTGCGTGCGTCGGCGAGACGCTCGAGCAGCGTGACGCTGGGCGCACGCTGGATGTCATCGAGCGCCAAGTGCGCGCGTTCCTCGGCGCCGTTGCCGCAAGTGACCGGGCCGTTGCCATCGCATACGAACCCGTCTGGGCGATCGGCACCGGCAAGACCGCGGGTCCGCCCGAGGCCCAGCAAGTCCACGAGGCCATCCGGCGATGGCTTCGCGAGCGATCCGCTGGGCTCGCATCGCGCACTCGCATCCTCTACGGAGGGTCGGTAAAGCCCGACAACGCGCGAGCCTTGTTCGAGGCGCCCGATGTCGATGGAGCGCTCGTTGGCGGAGCGAGCCTGGATGCGGCATCCTTCGGCGCAATCGCGCGTGCGGCCCGCGCGCCGGCGCAGCATTAGCCCTCGGGCCACCCCACGCAGGTTCCGCCATGCTCACCACACTGCTCGAGATCATCCACATCTCCGTCTGCCTCTTTCTGATGCTCGTCGTGCTTCTTCAGCAGGGCAAAGGGGGAGGCATGGGCGCAGCCTTCGGCGGCGGGACGACGCAGCAGGTCTTCGGCGGACGCGGCGCAGGCAACATTCTGACGCGCGCAACTGCGGTCTGCGCGGCGGTCTTCATGCTTACGAGCGTCTCGCTGGCTTATGTGTCGTCGTCCGGCGATCGGGACCTCAAGGCGCGGATCGTCGATGAGCAGCGCAAGGGCAAAGGAAACGAGGGAACGCGCGTGAAGACACCGAAACCGAAGGTCCCCGCCGCCCCGACCGACGTGGAACCTGGCGGCGGAGCAAAGTAGGTCGAGGCAAGCGGAATCAGCCACCTTCCTTTACGTGCAAGCCGCACTCGCGCTTCGTTGCGTCTTCCCACCACCACCGGCCGGCGCGTTCGTGCTCGCCGGGCAAGGGTGGCCGCGTGCACGGCTCGCAGCCGATCGAGATGAAGCCCCGCTCGTGGAGCGAATTGAATGGAACGTCGTTCTCGCGGATGTATTGCCAGACCTGGGCTGAAGTCCACGCCGCGAGCGGGTTGAGCTTTGCGAGGGGCCCGGAGACACCGGAAAAGGAGCGATCGCTCTCGACGACCGCGATCTCTGCTCTCGTTGCGGGGCTCTGGTCGCGGCGCTGGCCCGTTGCCCATGCGTGAAATGTCGACAGCACGCGGCGCAAGGGCTCGACCTTGCGAATCCCGCAGCACTCTTCGTGCCCGTCCTCGTAAAAGCTGAAGAGCCCTTTTTGCTTCACGAATGCCTGGAGAACCGGCGCGTCTGGCGACATGAGGGCGATCTCGATGGCATACCGCGTGCGAACGGCGTCGATGAAGCGGTACGTTTCGGGGTGCAAGCGCCCGGTATCGAGACAGAAGACGGAGAACGGCATTCCGATTGCGCTCGCCATGTGGACGAGAACCACATCTTCTGCCCCGCTGAAAGCGATTCCGAGAGCAGCACCCCAGCGCTCGATGCCGTAGCGCAGGATCTCCGACGGGTGGCGGCCGGCGAGCTCGCGCGCGGCGACTTCGACATCCATGTCCGGTCGTCCGGGACCCTGGGCGCGCGGTGGGGTGTCCGTCAGAAACTGGACGATCCTGAGAACGCTCTCATAGACAGTCTCCAAGCCGCTGTCGTCGCGGACCACGAAGAACGGCGCCAGGGTGACGCCGAGTTTGGCGCCGAGTTGCATTCCCGGCGACGCGGGATCGTTCTCGTCCGCCCAGATCACTTCGTCGATTCGATCCCAAAGCCCCCGGCCCTTCAAGAGCTGCTCCGCCTGAGCACACTTGCGGCATGGCTCGCCATTGGCCAGGCGTTTCTTGACCATCGTCATGTGCATTGGCGTGAGAAAGCATAGTGTCTCGGCGGAGGGTGTCACGAAGGTCAGCGGAGACGAGAGAGCCGGGATGAGCCATCGAGACAGCTCTGCCCGATCCCCCCCGCGATCGCCCGGGGAGTCGGTTCCGGCGACGTTCGGACCCTGGTCATGGCGGCGGGGGGCGCGGGCCATCATGGTGGATGCGCTGGGCCTCTGCGGGCTCAAGCTCGTCATCGGGTTGTGGGTGCTTCACGGGGGATTCACGCACGTGTCCGACGACGACTTCGCGCGCACCGTGATCGCCGAGCAATTCGCGCACGCGCCATCGCTCGACCCGAGCGGAACGAGCTGGCTTCCGCTGCCCTTCTGGATCGAAGGGGGCGCCATGATGATCGCGGGACGGTCGCTCGGCGTTGCCCGCGCAATCGCGATGCTCCTCGGCGGCGCCAGCGTGGTGGCGCCGTACTTCGCAATGCGCTCGGCGCAGATGCAACGTGCGCCCGCGCTGGTCGCGACGATCGTCGCCATGCTCCTTCCGTGGAACGTATGGCTCGCCGTGGCGACCGTGCCGGAGGGGTGGGCCGGCGCGCTGGTTGCAGCGGCGG
>JALYHX010000688.1 GCA_030776305.1 Myxococcota bacterium | reverse complement strand
GCATCGCTTGAATGATGCTCAAGATATACGTCACTTGAGATTCGATCATGAAAATCATCGAATTGTGACCGAGCCCCGTATTCGGCCCGACCAACATGAACGCGTTGGGAAAACCGGCAACGGTGGTGCCGAGATATGCCTCTGCGCCATCGCGCCATACAGTGTTCAGGTCATGCCCATAGCGTCCACGAATTTCGAAAGGCGCTACCTCCTCCGCCGCACGAAACCCCGTGGCCAGGACGATGGCGTCCAATTGACGCTCGGCGCCATCGTGAGTGACGATGCCATCGGCGCGAAGTTCCCGAATTCGATCCGTAACGAGCTCGACGTTCTCGCGCTCGAGCGCTGGATAAAAGTCGTTCGTGGGCAAGATGCGCTTGCACCCAATCATGTACTGGGGTGTCAACTTGCGCCGAAGCTCCCGGTCCGAGACACTCCGGGCGAGATGACGCAGAGCGAGACCGCGCATCACGCCCATGAGGCATGGTTCCACGACGAACCCGACGGCCAGTAGCTCCCGCCGTATGTAGATTGCGTCGCGGACGAGCCGTTGCACGAATGGCACGCGCCCATAGAGCGTCCGCTTTTGCCCCGAGATCTCGGCGTCCGGCTTGGGCAGGATCCATGGAGGCGTCCGCTGAAATACGTGCATACGTGCGACGCGCGGAGCGATCGCGGGGACGATTTGAATTGCACTTGCGCCAGTCCCGATGATCGCCACCCTCTTGCCATCGAGCGGGTACGCGTGATCCCAGCGTGAAGAATGCATCGCCTTGCCCGCGAAGCTCCCGAGGCCGGCGATCTCAGGGTATTCGGGGCGGCTCAACCCTCCGCAGGCGGAAATGAATACGCGCGCATTGATGGATGGTCCCTCGCGCGTTTCGACGCTCCAGACCCCCTCGCGATCGTCGAATGACGCGCGGGCGACGGTGGTGCCGAGCCGAATGTGCTCGCGCAAGCCGTACTTGTCCGCGCAGTGCTCGAGGTACGCCAGGATCTCGCGTTGCGCCGAGAACTCGCGTGTCCAATTGGGGTTGGGCTCGAACGAAAACGAATAGAGATGGGATTCGACGTCGCACGCTGCACCGGGGTAGTCGTTGTCTCGCCAAGTCCCGCCGATTCCGTGGGCTTGCTCGAGGATCGTAAAATCGTCGATTCCCGCCTGCTTCAATCGAATGCCCATCGCGAGGCCGGCAAACCCCGTTCCAACGATGACGATGAACGTACCGTCACTCTTGCCGCGAATGCTCATGTTTCTCTCCGTTGCTCGTCACGGTCACACCATAAGACTCGAGGACCCTCGAACATCGGTGGCAGAAGCAGCAGCAGCGTCATGTGCACTTGGCCGACGGACAGTACTATCCCGTGGTCCACCCCAAGCAAGCCGATCTCATCGACATCATCAATTGATGTCTGAGGCGGCGGCTCGCGCGGCTGGCGATGTCTTTACGGAGGGCGTGCTGGTTGGTAGGCTGTTCGAACCCCTCGGAGGTCCTTAGGAATGCTTAACAAGGGTGTATGTGTGTTCGCCGGGATCTGGCTCGTCATTGGCGTCGCCGGCGCCGCACAGGCCGCAACGACCGTCAAGATCGGAACTCTCGCGCCGCAGGACTCGCCTTGGGGAAGGGAGTTCAAGAAGTGGGCGAGTGAAGTCTCGAGCCACACGAACGGCGAGGTGCAACTCGACTTTCAGTGGAACGGTCAGGCGGGCGACGAGGTCCTGATGGTCCAGAAGATGCGCTCGGGCCAGCTCGATGGAGCAGCAGTCACGGCGATCGGACTGGCACAGACCGGCGTGACCGACGTCCTCGCGTTTCAAATGCCTGGACTGTTTTCGAATTGGAGCAAGCTCGACGCCGCACGCAATGCGATGAAGGACGACTTCAACCGATTGTTCGAGAGCAAGGGGTTCACCATCCTTGGATGGGGTGACGTCGGCGCATCGAAGACGATGAGCGTTGGTTTCGAAGTCCACCATCCGGCCGACCTCCAGCGCAAAGGGTGTTTCTTTCTCGCCGGCGACCCAGTCGGTCCCAGAATATTCAACGACATCGGGGCCGTCACGCCGCGACAGCTGACGGTACCTGAGATCCTGCCGGGACTGACCAACGGATCGATCACCGTCCTGACTGTGCCCCCACTGGCAGCGGAACAGCTCCAATGGGCATCACGTGTCACTCACATCAACACGATGACGACGGCATTCGATATCGGGGCACTGATACTGTCGTCGTCCCGTATGCAATCGCTGCCCCCCAACGCGAAGGAAGCCATCGCCGGTCTCGGAAGGGAAATGTCCGACCGCTTGGGTAGATCGATCCGCAATTTGGACGCACAGGCATTCGCGCGCATGAAGGCCACGAAAGCCACGTACGAGCCTACCGATGCAGAGAAAAACGAGTGGCGTGAATTGTTCCTGCGTGTGCGACAGGAGCTGCGCGGCGCCGTCTTCACGCCAGCCGTCTTCGACAAGATCGTCCAACTCGCTCAGTAAGACTGTCCACGACCGAAGCAACGATCGCGGGGCGACGCTGTCGTGATTGACAGCAAGCTCACCCAATGGCTGCACCTGACAGTCGATGCTTGCTGGCTGACACACGACGCCAGCGCCGAGAAAGGCCGTTGCGTGCCGAGTGGATGGCGCATATCGTGCGTCTGAACTGACGCGCTGCGGGACGATCGCTTACTGGCTGCCGCACTTGCTCGTGTTGGGCACGCGTCAGGATCAATTTGATGGTGGCGACGCCGGCGCCACACTAGGGAGGCTCGTAATTCAATGAAGAAAGCATTCATTTTCCTGGCCGCGTCGTGTTCTGTCACGGTGGCCGTGGCTTGCAGCGACAGCAGTACCCCAAGCAACGACGCCGGGAACGACGGTAGCAGCAGCAGCAGCAGCAGCGGCAGTAGCAGTGGAGCCCGAAGCGACAGCGGGAGTGGGAGCGGCGGCGGCAGCGGGAGCAGCAGTGGAAGCATGAGCGACGCGGGCCCTCAGTGCGCGAGCAAAGCGCAGTGCACGGGTACCCAGGTCTGCTGCGCAGTCTTCGGCGGAGGTATGGGCAGCAGCGTCTGCCAAGCCGCTCCGTGCACCTCGCCTATCACCGGCTTTCCCCCCATCCAACTCTGCGCGACGTCCGCAGAGTGCGCGACCGGCGCATGCCTGCCCGCGCCAGCATATATTGCAACATTTCTTCCCATGGGTGTGACCATCATGTTCTGCCAAGCAGTCCCCGACGCCGGTGGCGCCGACGGTAGCAGCGGCGGCGACGCCAGTGGTATGGGCGACGCAGCCGATGCCGGCGACGCGGCAACCCAGGACAGCAGCAGCGGCATGGACAGCGCGGGCGACGCTCCCGTGGACACAGGCGGAGACCGTGGCGGTGATTCCGGTCCGCAGGACGCAGCGGGCGACGGCGGCTGATCGCGAGAAGAGACATCGTGAGATGGGCTCGTGGGGCTTGCGCATGCGACCCTCCCGCCGCCGGCCCCACTGAAGGGAATCGT
>JALYHX010000687.1 GCA_030776305.1 Myxococcota bacterium | reverse complement strand
AGGGGGAGGGCGCCGGTATCGAGTTGCGCGTCTTGGACGCCGCGGATGGAACCGATCTCGATCGCTCGGAGGCCGCTCATGCGGCGACGGTGCGTGCGTGCGCGCCGTCCGGTGCGGCCCGTGACGTCCGCGTGGAAGCGCGCGCGTCCGCGGGGCGTATGGACGCCGTGTTGGGGGAGCGAATCTCCGGCAACTGAGATGTCAGCGCGCGAGTCGTGTCAGCATGGCGTCCGCGCGCGCGATGTCGACCGCGCCGATGCACAATGTGGTTCCCTCGCGGGGCACGAAGATCACCCGGCAAAGCCCTTGTGCGCTTGGCACCAGGCTGGAGAGGGCGAAGTCCAGCGCCACGCCCAGGGCCACGATCGCGACGCCGATCCCGAAGAGCGACGGCGATGAGGCGCGCACGCCGTCGACCAACGCCCACATGCCAATGTAGCTACCCGCGGCCAGCGACAGCAGCCCCGCGTAAAGGGGCACTCTCGGATAGCGGACTTCACGGGTCGCCCGCAAAAGTCCAGCGCGCGTCACGAGCACGTCGCGATCTTGCAGCGTGCGTCCGAGCATCTCCACGCGCCAGCGCAACCTCACCCCGCGCCCCCCGCCGTCGGCGACCAGGACGACCTGCGCGGGCCTTTTGTAAGCAAGGGCGATTCTTCCGAAGAGCCGGACGACGTGCGCGACGAGCAAGGCCCCGGTTACTGCGAGAAGCGCGGTAGCGATCGGCCCGTGCGGCGCCGAGGTCATTTCGCCGAGGATCGGCTCGAGGGGTTCGCCGTCCGGTGCGCGAGTGCCGAGAACGCGTGCGATCTTGCGGTCGTTGACCTCCGCGGCGAGAGCGGCGGCCTGTTTGAGCGCCGCCGGGGCATGCGACGAGGCGAGGGCGATACCACCCACGATCGCCTCCCCCCGGTCCAGCGCCGGGGGCGCTCCTCGGTCGATACGCAGGACGCGCTTCCCGATGGCGGTCCAGAGGCCTGCCGCCGCGTCGCCGAGCACCCGGTCGATCAGTGCCGTGGCGTCGAAATGTGTATGCGTCGCCAGCCACAAGAGGTCGCTTGCGAGCCGACCCTCGTCGTCCTCGTCCTTCGGCGGATACATGGCCACGACATGCGCGGCAAGCGCGCACGCAAGCGCGCGCTCGGCACCGTCTTCCGGACCGCGTTGCAAAACATCGAGTGCATTTCCGAAGGGCGTCGTCGCCTCTTCGCGCGACAGACGCATCTCCGCAGCGAGCTTGGCTACGTGGTCTGGACGAAGCTCGAGACGTTTCACCTGAGCGGCCGCGGTCATCTCCGAACGGGCGATCGCCGTCAGGTCAGGCGCGCGCGGATGCTGCAACAGCGCGTCGTAGGCGCGAGCGTCAGAGTCCACCTCCATCTGCCCGGGTGCCCGTGTACAGGAACGCTGCCGCGGACGCCACAGGTTCCAGCCCGGCCTGAAGTTCCCATGATCTGTAATTTGGCCCGTCCGGGGGTGATCGCTTAGGCGAGGGAAGTGGTCCGTCGTCAGGACCGCGTGACCAGAGCCGCCGCGGCGGCATGGTGGGGACGCGATGGGCTCAAGGAGAAGCGACAATGCAGACGAGGGATGAGGTGTTGGAAGAGGTACGCACGATGTTCCGCAATATGCTTGCGGCCTCGGCCGTCGGCGGGAGCCACGACCGGCTCTCTCGCGCGCGCGGGTGTGTCGACGGTTACATGCGCGCCCTGCTCGACTTGGGGATCGTCTCGCGCGGCGAGCTGCTCGGGCTCATCGCGACGGAGCGGGAGCGAGCGAACGGCCCTTCCACGGGTGTCGTCGAGCCGCCGGACGAAGTGGACGGGGTCGTTGCGGCGTAGGATTGCGCGAGACCGCCGTACGCCGCGGTGACGCGGTGCCTTGCGGCCTGGCACCACTCTTCTAGCCTTGGCTCATGCCATTCGGGTCGCTGCTTCCGTGGCGTCGTGTCGTTCTGGACACCCTGTGGTCGCCTGCCGAGGTGGAGCGCGAACTCGGGTTTCTCCTGGATGCTTCGCCCGCGCACGACAACGACTTCGCCGTGAACGGAACCCGATGGCTGGGCGGGTTTCGCATGTCCCCCCGCGGGCCCGCCGGAAACTCGATCATCATGTCGGGCGGGGTGCGACCGACGTCGCTTGGTTCGCGCGTCATCGTCAACCTCCGGTTGCCCCTGCGAGCGACGCTGCTCTTGGCGTTCACCGTGCCGCTCCTCACGCTGCTGTCCGTGGCAGTGAGCATTGCTGCGCTCGTGCGCCACGAGGGAATCGTTCTGCTGATCTGGACGATGCCGTTCGCCATTTGGGGAGGGATCGTCCGTCCCTTCTTGGTGGAGGCGCGCAAAGCGGAGCAATGTCTTCGCA
>JALYHX010000686.1 GCA_030776305.1 Myxococcota bacterium | reverse complement strand
CGGAATCATCACTTGGGGACCAAACGATCCGAGTGAGCCATTCGCGAAGCTGAGCGAGTTCCTCCACGAGCTCGAGCCGTCCCATGCGCTACCCGACCCGCACGTCGAGGCGGAGCGCGGTGCGATGGCGGCGATGTTCGGTCGAGCGGGGCTCGTGATGGTGAGGCACACAGTCGTGCACCACACCCTGGGGTTCAAGAGCGCCGAGGCGTTCATCCGTGCCCTGCGCGAAGCATGCACGTGGCGTCGCGTATGGGAGGAGCTCGGTGACGCTCGCTTGGAGCGTGTGGCGGCGCGCTTCTACGAATGGTGTGGAGGTCCGGACAAGCCGCTGTCGTTTCGCCCACCGGCGACCCTCGCAATTGCGGCGCGGCCGGGGGACGAGGTGGAGCTCGACCAGAGGGCGAGCGTACGCGCGCCCGGGTGAGCTGCGACGACCAACGCGGAGCCCGCGCCGATTATGTTCGATGTCCTCCCGGCTTCGTCGGCGCGGGAATTGGACGTTCGCGCGTTCGCCGGAAGATCTCCACTCGGTCCTCGGCACTGGAGGGCGAGCCGCCGTCTTCTTCCGAGGAAGTCCCGGTTTCCGGGGCGCCGGGGGCGGGCTTCGTCTCGATGATCGGCTGTTCCCTGGCCCCGCCCGGCGCCCGGGTTCTTATCCCCGGGCATGCAGCCCTAAGGCTATTGGCGAGGATCGACGCATCGCGAATTCGCACGTCTCGATCGCGAACGAGTCCCGCGTCCACGATCCGGGCAACCGCCTCGGGTACCCAGGGTGCGCGTTGCGCGAGCGGACAGACATCCATCGAAACGATGCGCTGCATCGCGCCAACGTGGCCGCCCTGATCGGAGATCGCAGGTTCGCCCGCGAGCGCCTCATGAATCACCGCGCACAGCGACCAGATGTCGGTTCGCGCGTCGACGTCCCCTTTCCCCTCGCACTGCTCCGGGGACATGTACTGCGGCGTTCCGAGCGTCGTGCCGTGCTCGGTCAGTGTCGGCTCGGCGGCCCATTCAACGCTGCCGTCGCCGGTCTCCGTCCGCGCTCTGGGCTCTCGCTTGGAGATCCCGAAGTCGAGTATTTTCGCGAGGAGAGATCCATCCTCACGTCGGGTGAGAAAGAGGTTCGCCGGCTTGAGATCTCGGTGGATGACGCCAGCAGCGTGCGCTCGGGCAAGTCCGCGAGCGACCTGCCAGCCCATCGTGACGGCTTCGACGACATCGATCGGACGCTCGCGCGCGAGACGCACCTCAAGATCCTCCCCTTCCAGATACTCGATGACCATGTAGAGACCGCGCGCAGTATCGCGCCCGAAGTCGAAAATCTGCGCCACGTGCTCGCTCTCGATGGCGCTTGCTGCGCGAGCCTCGCGACGAAAACGCGCGACGGCTTCGGGAGAACCGCAGAACTCGGGATGCAGGAGCTTGATGGCCAATCGCTTGCCAAGTTCGACATGCGCGCACTCGTAGACAGCCCCCATGGCTCCGGCGCCGATTCGCCGCCTGAGTTCGTACTTGCCGGCGACGAGGTTGCCAGCCCAATCCTGCGTTCCCTTCGACTCGGGGGCGGCCACGATGGTCCTCCGCGCACCAATACTATCGTCGAGAGTCACCGGGACCTGCAAGACGTGTGTGCGTGCACCGACGCGACCGCCGGGAAAGGCGCTTTGATTTCGGCTGCCCTCGTACTACATCAACCACGCCCCTGCGCGCCTGCGCACGAAGGAGATCGACGAACCATGTCCCGCTATCGTTTCACATCCGAGTCGGTCACCGAAGGCCACCCGGACAAGCTCTGCGATCAGGTATCCGACGCGATCTTGGACGCGATCCTGACGCAGGACCGTAAGGCGCGAGTCGCGTGCGAGACTTTGGCAAAAACGGGGATGGTCGTCGTTGCCGGGGAGATCACCACCACGGCGCGGATCGATTTTCCGCAGGTGGTCCGCGAGACCATCAGGGAGATCGGCTACATCGACTCGGCCATGGGCTTTGATGCAAACACGTGTGCCGTCCTCACGGCCATCGAGCGCCAGAGCCCTGACATCGCGCAAGGGGTCAACGAGGGGGACGGCCTTCACAAGGAGCAAGGCGCCGGGGATCAAGGTTTGATGTTCGGCTATGCGACCGACGAGACCCCGGAGCTCATGCCCGCGGCGATATACTATGCCCATGCGCTCGCGCGACAGCTCGCCGCGGTTCGCAAGAAGCAGCTCGTCGATTTCCTCCGTCCCGACGGCAAGACCCAGATTACGCTCGAGTACGAAAACGATGTCCCCACGCGCATCGACGCGATCGTCGTCAGTACACAACACGACGAACGGGTGAAGTACAAGAAGCTACGCGAGGCAATCGTCGAGCTGGTCATCGAGAAAGCGTTGCCGAAAAAGCTCGTCGACAAGGCGACGAAGGTCCACGTGAATCCGACCGGCCGCTTCGTCGTTGGCGGACCGCAGGGCGACTGCGGCCTCACCGGACGAAAAATCATCGTCGATACGTACGGCGGGATGGGTCGCCACGGCGGCGGGGCGTTCAGTGGCAAGGATCCCAGCAAGGTCGACCGCAGTGCTTGCTACTACGCCCGCTACGTCGCCAAGAACGTCGTAGCTTCCGGAGTGGCAAAGCGGTGTGAGCTTCAAGTTGCGTACGCAATTGGTGTGGCGCAGCCGGTCGGCGTGCACGTGAATACGTTCGGTACGGGCAAAGTCGAGGACGCCGTGCTCGAGAAGTATCTCATGGCCAACTTCGACATGCGTCCCAAGGCGCTCATCGAGACACTTGGCTTGCTCGGGCCCATCTACAAGCGGACCGCGGCCTACGGCCATTTTGGTCGTCCGGAGTTCTCTTGGGAGAAGAACGACCGTGCCGCCCAAATCGCAGACGACTTGCTCCGCGCTTCTCCGAAGGGCGTTCGGGTCAACGGCGCCAACAGAAATCACGCACAGAAGTCCGAGAAGAAGTCGAAGCGCGGAGGGTTTACTGCGGAGGCGTGAGCGTTCCAGCCGTCGGTGCTCGACCGGCCACCACAAGGATCCACGCCATCTCAGAAGAGCAGCAATCCTTTGCGCAACCGCGCAGGACGACGGGCCCGGGTGCTCCGCGGAGCATCGTACCCACGTAGAGGGGTACCCATGTTCGCGTCCTCTGCTTTACTACCGCCAAGCCTCGTAAATCTGGAACCTGCCCGATCGGTTCGACGCGAAGAGAATGTGCCTGAAGTCGGAACTGAGCGTTGGATCACTTTCTGCCCAGGGTGTATTGAGCTCCTTGACTGGAACGGGCGGGGCGAATCGATCGGTCAAGGACACTCGGTGTGACCAGTAGAGGTCGCCTGAACCGGTGCGAGTGGACGCAAACCATACCTGCAACCCGTACGCACCAACGAACGGGTCGCCGTCGTTTGCCCTGGCGGCAGTATTCAACTCCACAACTTCTCGCGGTGCGGCCCAGACTGCCCGGACCGTGGGTCGAGAGGATGAGTACAGATCCCATCCCCCGGCATCTACGCGGTCCGACGCGAAGAATATCAACAACATCGATTCATCCACTGCCGGCTCGAGTTGCCTGCCTACTGTATTCAGCTCGGGTACCGGAGCCGGGGGCCCCCAGGGCAGGCTCCGGGACGCACGCGTCGTCAACCAGATCTCGGGCCGGCTGAACGTCACACTCCGACAGAACCATAGGCTCAGCCCGTCCAGTGACACGCCCGGCGCTCCCTCGTCCAGAGACGTATTGATCTGCCTGACCGACGTCGGCGCACCCCAAGGAGCAGTGGCGGACGGGCGGACCGATACCCAGACGTCGGCGTTCCCGGTCCGCGTGGACATGAAATAGAGCTCGAGGGAATCCCCAGTCATGGACGGATCCTCGTTGTCGGCATTCGGATCCGACGTGGCCACCAACATCGAAACTGGACCGAAGGGCACAAACTGGAGCGAGCCGCCCTCGGCATCGTCGCCCCCATCAATTGTTCTTGCCCCATCCGTACTGATGTTCTGAGCATCAGCCGCGGCGACGTCGTCGCTCGGGATGGCGGTGTCGTCGGCGACGCCGCCATCGTCGGTCGGAATGGTGGCGTCATCTGCGGCGCTTCCATCGTCCGCCGAGATCACGCTCCCGTCGGGGACGCCCCCATCAACGGTCAGGATGACGCCGAGGAGCTCCCCCGCGCTTCCGCACGCCACGAGAAGAACGGCGGCTACGGCAACGAGATGTTGCCTCATGGCCAGGAGACTCCCGCCATGAGCCCCGGGCGAATGTTCCAAGGGGTAAGAGCCCGAACCGTCGACCCATCCACGATGACGTCATAGTGGCGCGATGCGAGATCGGCATCGGCGAGCAGCGCGGTCGACAAGACGACGCCTGGGCCGACCCGAACGCTGCAAAGGAGAGCAAGCTGAGCGACGGATTCCCAGGAAAAACGCTCCGGCGAAAGCGCCGCGTGCTGCGCCGAACCCTGGCGTGGCGAGATATGCACCATGTCGGCCCCGGCGCCACCACGAACCCCGAGGGCGACGCGCGGGGACAATCCGCGCATCATCTGCACGCCTCCGCGCAGACCGAGGGTATCCAACCGCACGCCGATGAGCGCAGCATTGATCGTCTCGGGGAACTGGTACTGAGCCGAAAGCCACGCAGCGGGGCGCCAGGTGCCTTCGCGTTGACCCAGCGCGGCGGTCAGTCCTGGGCCGTGCTCGATGAGATGCTCCGATGCGAACACCTGGACCGCATAAAAGGCGCCGAATGTCGTACCCCATGACGACTGCGGCGGCAGCGCCGATTCAGCGTCGGGCTCACTTTCGTACACGGAAGCCATTTCGGCACGGCTCATTCCGGTCTTGGCGTCGGCAGTCAGCGCAGACAACGACGTTTCCATGACCTGACCGAGTGTCTCCAGCGCAACTTCATTGAATCCGTCAGGAAGTGGAACCTCGCGCGCCATGAAGCGTTCGGTATTCCAGTTGGCAAAGTAGATGCGGACTCGGTCGGAGCGAGAACAATCGATCCATGCGCGCGTCGCGCCGGGTCCGCTTTCGGACGGTCGCTGGACGACGTCGGAAACGGTCATTCTATCGACAACCGCCCACCGGACCAGACGATCCCCGAGGACGACGGCGTTTTCCAATTGCGATGCGGCCTCGGGGCGGCCTGCCACGATGATATCGACTGCTGCGGGCGGCGTTTCTGCGGACGAGGGCCTGACAGCGAGCATCAGGGCGCCCACAATCGCCCCGCCCCACAGGGACCGATGTGGCGACGTCATGGCGACTCGCTATTGGAGGTCTTGGAGCCGGTGACGCGCTTGTGGTGCATACACCGAGTCGCCGAACTTCGTGAGCAGCCGGTTCCACGTGCTCCGCTCGTCGTCGCGTCGACCCAAGGCTTCGAGCGCTCGTGCCTTTCCGAAGAGCGCCTCGGGAACGAGCAATCCTTCCGGCGAGTTTGCTAGGTAGTCCTCCAGCTGCGAAAGTCCCTCCGACCATATCCCGCGATCGAGCAGCAGACGTCCCAGAGAAACATGAGAGATTGCCGCTTCTTCGGATCCCGAATAACGCCGCTGCAGCTCGCCATAGAGCGAAATCGCCGCCGCGACATGGTTGTGGCGTCGCTCGCCATTGGCTCTCGAAAAAAGTGACGAAGCATTCTCGTCCAGAGCCGCGGCTGGTTCGACTTTGGGGGATGCCGGTGCGGCGAACGCAGCGTGAAGATTGCGCGCCGGCCGCATAGGTGCGGACCGGGCAGTTGCCTTCTCGTCTTCCTGTGGAGTGGTCACCGCGATCTGGCTGCCCGCCACGATGACACGCGGCGCGGCACAGTCGGCGCGTTCCGGATGTTCGCACATCGGCCGCGCCGAGACCGGCGCAGGTGCTTCGATCAATGCGTGCGCTCGACGCTGCGAGAGTGCGCCTGCCACCGCCGCAGCGGCGAAGAGAACGCATGCGGTGGCAGCCGCGATCCCGACGGACCTGCGGCGCGCATGCGATGCAATTTTTCTACGCGGGGTATCCATGGCTCGCTCTGCCAAATGGGCGATGAGCACGTCGTCACCCGGCCGCGGCCCGGCCATCATGTCGAAATCCGCGGTGATCTGTTGCTGCAGGCGACACGAGGCGCAGACCGCCAGGTGCTCCTCCAAATGTACCTGTTCGGCTTGCGATAAGCGGTAGCGCCTCGCACGCGTCACTAGATCGCTGAGGCAATCCGAACGTTTCATCGCCTCCGCTCCGACGCCCTCGACAGCTCCTCGGACAACTTCACGTCACCGGCGAGCTTTTCGCGCAATCGTTCCTTTCCGATGCGAAGTCTACTCCAGACCGTATTGACTGGCACGTGGGTTGCAGCGGCGATCTCGGGCACAGTGTGACCAAGCATGAAGTGAAGCGCCATCGCTTCCCCGATCGACTCGGGGAGCTCGTCGAGCAGCCGCCGGATGGCATTGCGCCGCCGGTCTGCCTCGAGACGCGCGAGCGGCGACGACTCGGGGCCAGCGGCCACGCCGTCACGCTCGGCGGCGTCGGGCACGACCCACCGATCCCGCGTTTGCTGACGTCTTCGAGCGGCCATGGCCGTCAAGACTGCGACGCGACCTGCGAAATGCTCCACCGTACACTCGCCCCGGAAACGATGCAGTGCTTCGAGGAGCCCGAGCATCGCGTCTTGCGTCACATCGTCGACATCGCGATGTCGAGCACCCAGGATCATTCGCACAGCCCCCAGCACAGGGCCGCCCATCGCGACCACGAAGGTGCGCACGGCTTGCGGATCGCCACTCGTGACAGCCGCCGCGAGAGGCGCGAGCTGATCGCGAGGGCCTCGGCGTTCGTCCGCGGCAGGTAGCCTCGCCCCCTTGATCAAAGAGAGCATGATTCGAAGTAACATGCGCCGGGAATCCGTCAAGGAATCGAAGCACTGGGGTCGGGGCTCCTTGTTTTTCCGCGGTAGGATCAAATTTCTGTCAGGCGCGGCAGGCGCACAGGCGCCAACGCACCTTGCGGGGCGGGCCTACCTCGATTGATCGCCCTTTTGATCGGTTCTTGATCCGGATCGTTGTGAAGCCGCTAAGGGCCGGTACGATGGGTTCGAATCAGATCGTGCGTAGTGTAGGTATACGGGATTCGCCCTTCGAAACTGGGAATCCGCCCCGGAGCCCGCCCCGGGTTTGACGGCAGTTCAGGCCCTGCCGTGATGGCGCTTGTAGCGGTTGATCAGCGCGTTGGTGGAGGCATCGTGGGACGATACGATTCCTTTGTTATCGAGCTCCGGCTCGATCTTCTTTGCAAGCTGCTTCCCGAGCTCGACCCCCCACTGGTCGAAGCTGAAGATATTCCATACGATTCCTTGTACGAAAATCTTGTGTTCGTACATGGCCACGAGCGAACCGAGTGTCCGCGGAGTCAACATGTCGAAGACTATCGAGGTCGTCGGCCGGTTGCCCGGGAAGGTCTTGTGCGGCACCAGCTCCTCGACACGCTCAGCGCGCAGTCCTTGCGCTTGAAGCTCCGCTCGGGCCTCGGCTGCAGTCTTGCCGCACATGAGGGCCTCGGTTTGAGCGAAGAAGTTTGCGAGCAGCACTTCGTGATGACGGCCGATCGGATTGTGCGTTTGCAGCGGCGCGAGAAAGTCGCATGACACGAAGCGCGTTCCTTGATGAAGGAGTTGGTAGAAGGCGTGCTGGCCATTGGTCCCAGGTTCCCCCCACACAATCGGGCCTGTCGTGTAGTCGTCGACCACATGACCCGAACGATCGACGCGTTTGCCGTTGCTCTCCATGTCCCCCTGTTGAAAGTACGCCGCGAATCGACTCATGTACTGGTCATATGCGAGGATCGCGTGAGTCGCTGCGCCGAAAAAGTTCGCATACCAAACGCCGAGCATCGCGAGCACGACCGGCGCATTTTTCTCCATCGGCGCCGTCCGGAAGTGCTCGTCCATCGCGTGGGCACCAGCGAGCATCTCTTCGAACTGATCCATCCCGATCATCAGCGCGATTGCCAAACCGATGGCACTCCACATCGAATACCGCCCGCCGACCCAGTCCCAGAAGATGAACATGTTGTCTGGGGCGATACCGAACTTCTTCACCTCTTCGGTCGCCGTCGATACGGCGACAAAATGCTTGGGGACCGCGGATTCGCTTCCGAGTCTCTCGATGAGCCATGCGCGAGCGCTGTGCGCGTTCATCAGCGTCTCCTGCGTCGTGAACGTCTTGCTTGCCACGACGAAAAGCGTCTGCTCGGGTGACAGCTCCCGCAACGTTTCGGCCAGTTGCGTGCCATCCACGTTCGATACGAAGTGAGCGCGCATCCCGGATTGCCAGTACGGCTTGAGCGCCAGGCTGGCCATCGCCGGCCCGAGGTCGCTTCCGCCGATACCGATGTTCACGACATCAGTGATGCGCGCCCCCGTGTGGCCGCGCCATCCCCCACCACGCACGGCGTCCGTGAAGTTGCGCATTTTTTTGAGAACGGCATTCACCGCGGGCATCACGTCTTCTCCGTCGACTAGAATCGGGCGGTTGGAGACGTTGCGCAGCGCGACGTGCAGGACCGCGCGGTCTTCGGTGCGGTTGATCTTGTCGCCGGAGAACATCCTGCCCCGCCACTCGAAGACGCGGGCATGTCGCGCCAAGTCGAAGAGAAGTTGCATCGTTTCAGCGGTCACCCGGTTCTTCGAGTAATCGATGAGCAGGCTGTCGACCTCCATCGAGAGACCCTCGAACCGGTTGGCGTCGGCCGCAAAGAGGTCTCGCAAATGCCTCCCTTTCATCGCGACCTGATGGCGCACGAGGGCCTGCCATGCAGGACACTGGGTCAATTCACTCATGGTGGGCCTCCCGGATGGCAACGCGGCTCGACGCCTTGAACTCGCAGGATATTCGACCTCGTGGCCGGCGCAGGTCTAAAACGAGCAAATGATGGGCTACCGAGCGCCGGCACCGGTCGTGCTCGCGATCGCACTCGCCTGCCTCTTCGTCGGCGGTAGGTCATGCGCGACGGACGCTACGCCACAACTCGTGCGGGTCATCGAGGTGACGCCCCGCGAAGTCGAGCTCGGCGAGCGCATCACCGTTATCGGGGATGGGTTCCCGGCCGGACGGGCGGCACGGGTAACCTTCCGCGGAGCGCTCTATCGACCTGGAGAGCGACCGGTGCGTGGCGCGGAGATCGGCGTCCCCGGAACCGTCGTGGACCCGAACCGCCTCGAAATCCCATTCGACGAGGCGACCCAGGCACTCTTCGCTGGCGCGGGTGACCGCGCGATTCACACGACATTCGAGGGAGACGTCGAGGTCGCGTTCGCTGCGGCCGCGCCGGGAGCGCCGCCCATCGCGGGCACGCTGGCTCGCGTGCAGATCGATGTCCGTCCGAGCGCGTCGGCGTCTCAGACCGATCGCGAGCAGGAGGGGGGCCGGGCGCTCGCATGGATCGGCATGCAGACGACCGCATGCGCCTCGGGGCTGATCGTGGACACGGTCCGGCCGGGATCGCGCGCCTATGCCGCGGGGATCGCCGCTGGCGACATCGTCACAAGCTTCGACGGAGTGCGCGTGTCGTCATCAGCCGACGTGCTTCCTACCCAACACGAAGCCACGATTGGCGTCCGCAATGTGCGCGACCTCAGTTCGGCGATTTCGCGGCCCCAAGGTCGGCGCATCGACGACAACGAGTCGATTCACGTCATCTCGATGGACGGGTTCCGCCGAGCGGCTCAGGCCGAGCTGCTATGGCCGTCGCTCATTGTCATCGCCTCCCTCGCCGCTGCATGGATCTTCGGCGCCCCGAGTCGCCCGCGCGTCGCCGCTGCGCTCCAGCGCGCCGTATCGAGGATGCGCATACGCATCGCTGGCACGGGCCATACAGCCATGACTGCCCGCGTGCCGTTGAGGAGCTGCCTCACTGACGCCAGGACTTTGCTTCGTGGGCTCTCGGACGGGGCCGGCGACGCCCCGCTTCCGCGTCGGGCGCAAGCGCTCGTCGACGCCCTGGCGTGCGCGCTCGTCGCGGTCATACCGGTCGGCCAATACGTAGTGGCAGCGCGGCTCGACGTCGGGCTCGTCTTCTTGTGTGCGATCACGGCGCTGGTCGTGGCCGCGTTCGTTGCCCAGCCATTGCCGTGGAATGGACTCCGAGCGGCGGGGCGGGTCGCGTGGCAGCACGTGCCTGCGTCCGCTGCCGTCGCGAGCGTCGTTGTCATGGCCGGGTCGCTGCGCCTGCAAGAAATCGAGCGCGCAGAAGGGGGCTGGCCTTGGGAATGGCTGGCGTTTCGCAGCCCAGCGGGGCTCGTCGCGTGCAGCATGCTCTTGTCGTGCTCGCGGATCGACGTCTCCCCTCATGAACAAACATTCGCCGGTCTATCTGCGCTCATGGAGGATGGCGACTCGTCCGCAACGAGGTCCGACGGTTGGATCCACGCCGTAAGCCGCGCGCATCGTTTGGTCGTGGCCGGGCTCGTGAGCGCGCTCTTCCTCGGCGGTTGGCTCCTACCCGGCATCTCGCCGGTTGAACAGGGGTCACGGACGGACCTCGAACTGGCCGGCATCACGGTGTTCGTCGCGAAGACATGGTTTCTCGTGTTGCTCGTGGCCTGGAGCCATTGGTTGCTTCCGCGATGGCGCGGGCGGCGTACGCGCGCGACGCTGCTGTGGCTCGCGCCTCTTTCG
>JALYHX010000685.1 GCA_030776305.1 Myxococcota bacterium | reverse complement strand
CTCTCGCACCATCACGCAGAGGTCTGGAAGACGGCCTCGTCGAAGAACGCGGTCGCCACGCACGCGAATTGACCCCCGGGCAGCTACCCGCACGCTCGGCCGCCGCGAGCGAGACCGCGACCTCATGTTCGCCGAATGGCGAGACGGCCCCGCGCGAGCGGCCATGCGTCGTTTTGGCGCTCGCAGGTCGCCGAACGGTCGGTGTTGCGCGCTTCGTGTAAGGACTCTCGCATCCTCGATTGAATCTGCGTCGCGCTCGCGCGCGGGCGCGCCGCGCCTATCATCGATCACGCCAAGTTCCGTGCCCACCCCACGACTTTGTGCGAGACAGCGCCGGACAGTCCGACGGCCTGCGTTCGCCGGCGATGTGGGAACGATGGCAGCGATGTCGATCGCGTCATGTCTGGCCGAAAGGCAGGCGCTACTGCATGGCACGGCGGTCCCGTGCCCTTTGTGCTCGGGTGCCCTGGGGCGGCCTGCCGTTGGCGTTCCTCTATAGCGACCGTGCCCTGGTAGGGCCCCTCTTCGTCAGTTAGAATGAGCCGATGTCGCCGCGCGCCAATGTTCGACGGCCTTCCGGTGGGTCTTTTCTCGTCGGAACCGACATCATCGAGGTGGATCGCGTTGCGGACTCGATCAAGCGGTTCGGAAAGCACTACATTGCGCGGGTCTACACGAGTGACGAAGCGATTTACTGTACGACTACCGGCGCCGATGCCGCTCGGCACTTCGCCGGGCGATTTGCGGCGAAAGAGGCGGCCATCAAGGTTCTTCGTCCTGGCCCGAGCGACGCATTGAACTGGCGTTCCATCGAAGTGGTTCGCAATGTAGAGGGATGGTGTGAGCTGCTCCTTCATGGCAGCGCGCAGACATTGGCGCATCGCGCGGGTCTCCGCTCATTCGCAGTCAGCTTGAGTCACGAAGAGCGTTACGCCACCGCTGTGGTCGTCGCGCAGCAGAGAGTCCGGGGCATGCGAAATGCCCGCGTCGATGGAGCGAGGCCCCCGGGCGCAGCACAATGAACGAAGACATTCGCGCGATTCTCAAAGAGCATGGTCGGTTGTCGGTAGACGTGGCGTCTCTTTCCGACGACGCGGATCTTTACAAAGCAGGCATGAGCTCGCACGCCGGAGTCAACATCATGCTCGCGCTCGAGGGAAAGTTCGACATCGAGTTTCCGGAATCAATGCTGCGCAGGGAGGTCTTTGGCAGCATCGTCGCCATCCGTGCGGCGATCGAAGAGCTGATCAAAAAGCGGTCAGCGTAGTACGAGACGGAGAACCCGCGGACGGATCGCCGGCCAATCGCAGAAAGGGAGCGGACAACGGCCATGAATATCGAGTACTCGCCGCAGAAGCTCTACGATGATCTCGTAGCGCACAAACTCATCATCCCCGTCGGTGTGCCAGGCATCTTCGGGCGAGGCGCTCTCTTTGAAGAGGTACTCCGGCGGTTCGACGGGCTCATTTCGCGAATCGCGGAAAAGGATGGCGCGGAAGTGATGCTGTTTCCGCCGACGCTTGACCGAAAGGTGCTCGAACGAAGCGAATACCTGGACTCCTTTCCGAACCTCGCTGGCGCGGTATTCAGTTTTTCCGGTAGCGAGGGTCAACACGCAGAGCTTAGCGGAGCGATCCACGCGGGCAAGGCTTGGGATTCATGGCAAAAGATGACCGGCGTCGTCCTGACGCCCGCGGCGTGTTATCCGGTATACCCGAGCTTCACCGGCACGATTCCCGAGCAGGGTCACTTGGTAGACATGCAAAACTGGGTGTTCCGCAACGAACCGTCACCGGAGCCGACGCGCATGCAGGCATTCCGCGTACGCGAATTCGTACGCGTCGGCACTCCGGAGGTTGTAGTGGAATGGCGGGACATGTGGCTGAGGCGTGGCGTCGACCTCCTTCAGTCGCTGGGGTTGCCCGCACAGGCGGAGGTCGCAACGGACCCATTCTTCGGGCGCGGCGGGCGAATGCTCGCAGCGAACCAGCGTCAACAGAAGCTCAAGTTCGAAGTCCTAATCCCTGTGATCTCGGAGAGCAAGCCGACTGCAGTATGTTCGTTCAACTACCACCAGGATCACTTCGGCAAGCTCTTCGACATCAAGACAGCGTCCGGAGAGCTTGCGCAGACGGCCTGTCTCGGCTTCGGCCTTGAGCGGTGCGTGATGGCGCTGTTCAAGACGCACGGGATGGTGCCCGCCGATTGGCCCCCAGTCGTCCGCGAGAAGCTATGGGCGTGAAGGCAAGGTCAGCATGAACGACACTGCCTCGCAGCCTTTCTGGATAAACGAAACCTCAGGCGATCTTTTTGCTTGGCATCATCGGCCCTCCCGCGATGCGCGCGAAGCGGCCGTCCTCTTGTGTAAGCCTTTCGGGCACGAGGCGGCTTGCACACACCGTGCATACCGCCACCTCGCCATGCGACTCGCGAAGGCGGGGTTTCACGTCGTGCGGCTCGACTACGCAGGTACAGGCGACTCGTCGGGCGGCGATGAGGATGGAGAGCGGTTGTCGGCGTGGCTCGAGAGCGTGCGTGCTGGCGTCGGGTGGATCCGCGCGCGGCTGGGGGTATCGCGTGTGGTGTTGTTCGGTGCGCGCTTCGGAGCGCTGATGGCGCTCGCAACGGCGACTGGCCAGGCCGAGGTCGACGGTCTGGTGCTGGTGGCGCCGCCCGCATCAGCGCGGGCGTGGCTGCGCGAAGGGCGTGCGCTGCAATCGCTGCTCGACGGGGACGGTCGCAAGCGCGTTTCAGCGCCAGGTGGTGCCGAGGAGATTGCCGGCTTTTTGTTCGCGCGCGCGACGGTTGATGCCCTTGTTGGCATGGATCCGCTTGCTGGGTCGCGCGTGCCGCCCGCGGTGTTGCTGGTCGCGCGCGACGATTTGCCCGGGGGAGAAGACCGCCTCGCCGCGAAACTCGAATCGCGGGGGTCGGCAGTGACGTTGTCGAAGACACCGGGATACGGCGCGATGATGCACTATGATCCCCACAGGGCCGTAGTGCCAGACGCGATTTGGGCCGAAATCGTGAACTGGCTCACCGCGCGATATGGAATCTCACCGATATCGGAGCCCGCGACCAAGTACGCACAATCCGCAATCGTACGGGAGAACCAACAAGCGCCCCCCGTCCGCGAGGAGGCGGTCGACATGGGCGGCCTCTTCGGCATCATCAGCGAGCCGGTCGAAGCCGGAAAAGCCCACGATTTGCCGGCTGTTGTCCTGCACAATATCGGTGCAAATCCGCACTTCGGCACCAATCGCCTCTGCGTCGGAATCGCGCGGCGGCTCTCGGCGGTCGGCTTTTCCGTGCTTCGGTTCGATTCCACGGGTCTCGGTGACAGTCCGGCGACCAATCTCGTCGAGGAGAATCGCGTGTACTCAACCACGGCGGTGGCCGATTCACGGCGCGCGATGGACTTTCTCGGGCGTGCGCGCGGTCTGAATCGGTTCGTGCTGGTGGGACTGTGTTCAGGGGCTTACGTGTCTTTCCACACTGCGGTCGCGGACGTGCGAGTGGTCAGTATCGTACTCATGAATATTCTCCTCTTCCACTGGAAGGAGGGGGACCCCATCGACGTTCGCAAGCGAGATGCAGTAAAATCGACCCGCTTCTACTCCCAGGCAGCCCTCGATCGCAAGTCGTGGGTGCGTCTCCTCCACGGAGACGTCCATCTGAAGGCCATCGTTCAGGGCCTTATGCAAAAGGCATGGGAACGGGCGCGGTCGCGCGTGCGGCGAGCGCTTGCTGGCGAGAGCGACATCTGCCGCGGGCTTCGTTCGATGATGCACCGCGGAGTCGATGTATTGCTTGTATTCGCCGGGGAGGATGGAGGGCGTGACGTCATCGACGAGCATCTTGGTGTGGACGGCAAGAGACTACGAAATGAGGCACGGTTTCGTATCGAAATTATCGATGGCACCGATCATACTTTCTCACCCCTTTGGTCCCGGGAACTTCTCTTCTCCCTTCTAACCAGTCATCTGCTCAAACGGTTCGCTAGCACGCGCTCGAGGAGCGCGAATGTCCGCGAGGAGTACGAGCCGCCCGCTGCGGCGGCGCCGCGGGAGCGAGTGTAGGCTGGTCCCAATCAAGCGGTCGCATCGTTCGTTGGCACGGGAGGTTGGCCTTCCGAGCGTCTCGTCGAGGTACCCTTCGCCGTCCAAAACCGCTTGAGTGAGAGGAAACGCTTCTCAAAGAGATGATAGCTAGCAAGCGCTGCGGCGAATGAGGCCAGAATGCCGAACGCTGCCTGGACGACGACTGCGAGTGTATGTGACCCAATCCAGCGCGCGACCAAGAACTCGGTTCGGCGGTGGACGAAATAATACGATATGAAGTGGTGAAACACGTAGAGCCCATAGCTGTATTTGCCCATTACGCGCAACCATTGCGACCCAAAGAAGCGCACGGAGAGGGTCGCGGGCGAGGCAGTCAGCGGGGACAACATGAGCGTGGCCAGAAGAATGACGAAGGATGCATTACGGATTTCGTGCAGCGGAGCGAACATCAAATCCGTGAATTGGTTGAATACGTAGGACCCCACGAGCACGAGGACTCCGACGACCGCCATCGGCTGCACCGCGCGGCCCAGCATCGCTACCCCGTTTCGGCCCCGCGCAGTCGCCGCCAGAAAGCCCCCCAGGCACAGCGCGTCGAGCCGAAAGGGCGTGAGGACGTACAGAGCAATAATGCTCACGCGCGAGGCTAGCAAAATGCGTGCGGTCACCGAGGCGAGGGCGATGAAAAGGCTGACACGGACCAGAGTCGGACGTGGAAAGAGCCAGACCACGAGAGGCCAGAACAGATAGAAGTGCTCCTCGACCGCCAGAGACCAGAAATGGTCCACGTACGGCAGCACGAAATCACCACGTAGGGCCGTAAGGATGTTGACGGCATACGTCCACACCCACACTTGCTCCGCGTGCAATATTCCGAGTTCGGGACCCCGGAGGGGCGCGATCATGGGCGCGATCACGAACAGACACGCCAAGACGCCGTAGTAAAGCGGGAATATTCGTAGCGCCCGGCGGACGTAGAAGTTGCGAAAGTACCCTCGGCTTTCCTTCGCGTCGATGAGAATGCCCGTGATCAAGAACCCCGAGAGAACAAAGAACAGGTCGACGCCGAACATTCCGAAGCCGCAGATGCGTGTGACGGCTCTCTCGAGCGCATTCGTCGGCACGGTATTGCCGACGAAGTGCAACGCAAGAACCATCAGGATCGCAAGGCCGCGGACGCCGTCGAGCGCCGGCAGGTGTCCGCGCAGTCGCGAATCGATCTTGGCCACCGCCGCGGGGTCGGCCATGGCCGACTCGACCGCTGGTGTGGCTTCTGCAACGGCTCCTGTGTTCATGCCACCTTGGATTGGACATCGAATCGTGCATCCCGCGCAATGCGTGAGAGGCCGCCGGGGCGGTTCCGTTGCAAAGGCGTTCTCACGTCACACGGGTGCTCCCAGCTCTGCGTAGAAGTGCGTCATGCGGTCAACCGATGAGCGCCAAGAGTAGCGCTCAACGACCAAGCGCCGCGCACCGTCTCCAAGCCTGCGCGCGAGGGCGGGATCGACGAGCACGCTCGCGACCTCTCGTGCGAAACCCGGCCCATCGTCGGCCAAGAGAATGTCCCGTCCGTGCTCTGCGTCGATTCCTTCGGCGCCCAGCTTCGTTGACACTACGGGCTTGGCGAGCGCCATGGCTTCGAGCACCTTCAGGCGAGTTCCGCCCCCAATCCGCAGCGGAACGATGATTGTGGCCGCTCGGGCTATCTCGGTGCGGATGTCGTCGACGAAGCCGACGACTTCGACGCGCGGATCGGCCCACTCAGAAATGACCGCAGGCGGCTTCGGCCCCACGATGCGCAGTCGCGCCGCCGGGCAAAGACTCTTCAACGCGGGCCACGCGCTGCGTAGAAAAAAAAGTATTCCATCGGTATTCGGGTAGTAGTTGATCGCCCCAAAGAACAGCACGGTATTCGGCTCGATGGTGGCGGATGTCGTCGGTGCAAACGAGTCGACATCGACGCCGTTCGGGACCACGGCAGTCCGAACGCCGGGCGCGTCCTGAGTGAGCAGTCTTTCGTCCCGCACGGAGGTCACGGCGCAGCCGTCGAAACGGCGCCAAGCGCGCAGCTCCTCGGCGCGCAGCTTCCGCCAATTCACCGCGTTGTAAGCGCGTCGGAGCGGGCCGACGTCGGCGCCAGCTGTGCGTTTGAGCACGTCGTATTCGATGTTGTGTTCGTCCAAGCAACGGACCGGCCGGCCGCGGGAAGCGGCGACGTCGTAAACGGCCATCTGCGAAAATTCGATTTGCACCACGTCGAACGCGCAGTCTATTAGAAGCCCGTTCAGCGCATCCTGCATTGCCCTGGTTCGACTCATGTAATGCTCGTAGCTGCGATAGGTGAGTAGAGAACTCACCTGTTGGAGGCGCTTGCGCAGCCGGCCTGGGTCCAGGATACGGTTCGGCACCGTGACGACGCGGCGACAGTACTCTCGGGTGGCTCGCGTCGATTTGATGGAATCATCATCGGTGGGGTCAATGAACGAGAGCACCGACACTTCGTGCCGGCGCGCGAGCTCGGCCATCAGACCGTGCATGCGGCGCTGCCCGCCGAATCGTGGCGGCGTTGGCAAATACGGTGTGACGAAGAGAACCCTCACATTCTCCCCCGATCTCCAGCTTCCACGATCTCTGCTGCAGCGCGTTGCGCACGTAACGTGAGCACTGTCCGCCGGACGTCGCTCGGCCTGACCACTCGGATGGCCAGTGCGAGCGCCACGTATAGCGCCGCGTCGACGATGAGCCTCACAGGGCCAATTGGGCGCAGCAGTCGATCGATCAAGATTACGCAGGCCGAGACTGCAACGCTCTTGATGAGGACAGCGATGTTTCTGCCGTCGAGCGCCGCATAGCGCGTGCTCCGCAACATCGCGAAAACAACGCAAGCTTCACTCGCGATGACCGCCACCGCGGCGCCCGCACACTCGCCACCCACCCCGACAATCAGCCGACCGGCAGGAACGAACGCGAGCATGAAGGCAGCCATAACGACGATCGATCCCACTGACGTAAACGTCACTGTCCAAGACTTGCCCTGGATGATGAGTGCGCTTGCAAGGATGATGTTCATATAGGTCATGACGAACATAAGTGAAACAATGGAGAGTCCGGTGGTCGCCGGTAGGTATTTTTCCCCGAACGCGGTTTTGAGAAAAACCGCCGCGCCGGTCGAGAGAATCGTCGTGACGGGTGCGATGATGACGATCAGCCCCTCGATCGATCGACGAAGGATAAAAAGGAATTCATCCGCAGAGCGCGCATGCGCCCTCGACAACATTGGCATGACGACCCATGCAATCAAGGGATGCAACAGCATGGCAAGCGTACCCACGTTCATTGTCGCCGCAAACCATCCCACCTCCCGCTCGTCGGTTCGAATGAACTCCAGCGCACTGACTCCGAAATTGTTTCCGAAGCTCACGGCCATCGCATTGACGAAAAAAGGGAAGCTGATGACGAGGACTGTCCATAATGCCTTCACGTCGATCCGAAAGCGCAGCTGGGCCGCCAGGTTTGCGGTTGGAACGAGCACGGCGGTACGCAGCAGCTCGGACGCGAGCATTGGAAGGGCGAGGATGTAAAGGGCCATCCCATAGTGCAGGCCGACGAGCAGGCCTGCTCCCCAAACGATCTTCGCAGCGATATTCGCCACGGCAAGCCTGCCGACATGCGTTGCGGCCTGCAGTACGGCAGCAAGCGTTGCGTTCATGTTGATCAGGAACTGCGTCGCCCCGAATACCAAGGCGGTCAGCTGAATCTCGGTAGACCGCCCCGTCGCGCGAAGGGTCAGCGCCATCGCAGCGCAGAACACGACGCTCATCGCCAGCCGCAACGCGAAGACGCCCCCGACGAAATCCGACGCGTGCTTCGGCCGGACGGAGACTTCCTTGATGATGTACGTTTCGACGCCGAGTCCGATCGTGGACAGGAAAATCGCCGCGAAACTTTCCGCGAATCCGAAGTGCCCCTGCCTCACCGGCCCCAAGTGTGCAGGGACCTGCAGCTTCACGATGAGCGCTACCGACCAAGTGATGAGCAGCGACCCGCCCAGCCTGAGGCTGTTACGCACTGCGACCGCAATTTCGTGCGCGTGAATCTTGGGGTTCGGCGGGTCGCCGTGCGTGGCCGCCGGGTCGACCAGCATGGCCTCCACTATACGCGGCAAGCGGACGCTGGTGCCACGCGGAATGACGCCGCATCATGTTGCAAGGGCCTTTTCATTTGGCGGCCGATATTGGCGCCTCGACTTCGCGAGGATTCTTGATGACTGGCACTCTTCTTCTAGCGAGCCCAGCCAAGGCGACGCCGGTCGTGACGCGCCCCCGCGCCTACTCATCGCCGCCGACAAGCAATGCCGACCGTCTCTCGACACCGCTGGTGGTCAGCTCCTATTGGAGGCCATGTCCAGGATCGTCCATGGCGATCTCGTTACGCACGAACCCAATCGCGAAAACGTCCTAAACGCCGGCGCGGCTCGCGCGGATCAGGACCATAGGCACGTCATCGAACGCCCGAGTTAGGTGTGTGGCGGATGCGCCGATCGGCCAAAATTGAGGAGGACCGACGACGTTCGCGGCGAGCGGCGCGCTCCCGCCTACTAGTTAGTAGCACCTCATCTGGTCTGGCCTCGTGCCACTCGTCACGGACCAACGGTGGCCGACCTCGCCTCGCAGCGATTCAGCCCGACTCGGCATGTCGTTGCCAGACGTCGTCTGACGAGCCATGCTCCCTGTCTAGAGGTGTGGCCCACCGCCCTCTCACGCTGTTTGCGCTGACAGAATCATCCGGGAGAAGTGCATGTATTACAAGGGCGATGTCCTGAGCCGCGTGGCCAACAAGTTGAAGCGGGAAGTTCTGCGGCTACCCGGTGTTCGCGTTCTGCAAGGGTATGCGCACTTCGAGGCCCTTGAAGCCCACTCCCTTCGACTGCCTCCGCTCGATCCGCGGGATCTACCAGCCCTCGAGGGCCTTCGCAGGACTGGCGTCCATACCTTGCGAATCGATTCGCTTGGCTTTCCCGAGACGGGGGCCGCCATGGCTGCGCTCGACAAGCTCGTCGCGGAATTGCGCGAGATGCCAGCGGGGGGCGACAACCAACCCCGCATCTCGGCGAAGCGGCTGATGGATTTTCCGGAGGTCTATTTGTGGGGCCTCAATGAGCGACTGTTAAATCTGGTCGAAAACTACATCGGGCTTCCAATTTGGTACCACGGGGTGGACGTCCGCCGCGAAGTCGCTGACGGCAAAACTTCCGACGTGCGCCAGTGGCACATGGATGCCGAGGACCGTCGAATGTTTCGCGCGATTGTTTACTTGAATGACGTCGAGCCTGGAGGCGGGCCCTTCGAATACATACCGCGAGAGCGAAGCGCGCAGGGAGCCCGGAAGCTACACTACGGCTCGGGCTTCGTGACGGACGCGGAGATGACCGCGGCGATTCCGCCATCGCAGTGGGTCGAGGTTACAAAGAAGGCGCACTCAGCGGTATTCGCCGACACTTGCAGCGTGTTTCACCGCGCTCAAGCGGCTCGACATCGGGATCGATACTCGATCACCTTCTCGTGGACGTCGCGAACGCCGCTGAAAACGTACCCAACTGCGCCATTGTCCGACACGGCCCGTGCGTATGTCACGAGCCACACCAACGAGCGACAGCGTTCTGCGCTCCCCGGGCGTAGCTCATAGGGTTGCCCCCGAGCCGCGGGGCGCAAACGGTGGCCCAAGTCGCGAGCCAAGAGCCCGCAGCTTGCTTGCGTCACGTCGCCGCCCCGCTTAGCGTTTGCAGGTGACCCTACGCCGGGTACTCGCAGTAACCATCTTCCTGGCTTTTGTCGCTGACAAGGGGACCACTTACGAGCAATGGTTTGGCCCTTTTTCTTGGGCCCACACTCTTCTGTTCGAACCCCTCCCCTACAACATCCGGCTGTTCGACCACATCACCGCGGTGTGCCTTTTCCTCGCGACGAGGCAGCGAGACGGAAAAGCGCGGGCTGTGCAACCCATGCGCAACGCACTTCTTCTCGCCGCTGCGACTACGGCGGTGTGCTTCATCTACGGCATCCTGCGCGGGGGAAGCGCGTGGGCCGCGAGCTGGCAGGTCTACCTCATGATGAGTGGACTTCTCTTCGCGTTCAGCGTGGGTGCAGTGTTTCGTACGCCTGACCACTACGTGATGCTTGCCAAGGCACTCCTCGCTGCTGCGGCTTATCGCGCCGTTATGTGCTGCGTTTTCTATTTACTATGCGTTCACAACCAAGACCTCAAGCCGCCGCCGGAGATGATCACCACCCACGATGACACCGTTCTCTGGGTCGTTACGATGCTCCTTCTACTCATTCGCCTTTTCGGACCCGCGCGGGTCTCCGATCGAGTCAAGTACGGTCTCTTTCTCCTATTGATTGGTGTCGCGGTGTCGTTGAATCAAAGGCGTCTCGCGTGGGTGAGCCTGGCGATGGGCATCGTCGTCGTGGTCGCCTTGACGCCGCCCGTGAAACAGATTCGGCGCATCCAGCGCCTCGCGATCATCGTGCCGATCGTCGCCCTCTATGTTGCCATCGGTTGGGGCAGATCAGAGCGAATCTTCAAGCCACTGAAGTCGTTCGCGACCGTGAGTACGGAAGAGGACCAGTCGACGAGGGCGCGCAATGCCGAAAATTTGGGCTTGATCGCGACATCCAATGCGAGTGGCATGCTCATGGGCACTGGTTGGGGTCGACCGTACATCGAAGTAACGGACAGGTTCAGCATTGCTCAGCTATTTCCACTATGGCAATATATCCCGCACAATAGCATTCTCGGCCTTCTTGCCTATACCGGTGTCTTCGGCTTCTGCGGATATTGGATGGCGGTTCCCACTGCAATGTTCCTAAACGCCCGCATGGCTCGATTGGCGAAGACACGTCTCGCGCGCGAAATCGGCATCATCGGGGCCGCGCAGCTCGTCGTGTGTGCGAACCAGTTCTACGGGGACATGGGGATTTACTTCACCAAACCGATCTATATGATGTCGCTCAGCTACGCGTTGGCGATGAGGTTGCCGATTCTCGTTGGAGCCTGGCCTGGGTCACAGCCGACTGCGGCGCCAATTCGCTCGCGTCGTTCAGACGCGCGGCCTACATGATACAAATACAAGAGGGCACTTGGAAAAACTGATTCTGTTTTCGATCATACTATTCACAGCGGCTCTCCCAATTATTGCTGCCGCGCGCCCTTCCCCGCGACGCGCAATTCGTACGATTCATATCCTGACAGTCCTCGCCACATTTATCTGGGCGTATGCTTGCCGGACTTGGTACCCCCAACTCGTGACGGTCGAGTCGCTTCTTCGCGACGTGGATAACCCATGAAGCTCTCGACCAGCACGTGGCCTTCTTGTAGTATCGGTTGATACATGCGCGTCGTCCTGGAGATCACTCGCGACACGCTGGCGATCGCACGAATTCTCCACGGTGAACGCGTTGGTCTGCGGCAGGTCGCCACCATTCTCGCCCACGATGGCGCGCAAGCACTTGCTCTCTCACGATTGCGTCAAGCGGCACGGCGCTGGCGTATCCCCCTCGCTGAGCCCCTCCTGAGAAGGGCGCAACTCATAATGTTCGGTATCGATATCGGACGCGATGTTGAGCTGGGTGAGGGAGTGCTTTTCGCGCACACCGTGGGGATCGTGATCGGCGGCGATGCACGCGTCGGGGATCGCGTCATGTTTCTTGGGAGCAACACGATCGGGTCCATCAGACACGAGGACTTTCCCCGTGTCGGAAGCGATGTGATCATCGGTGCCGGCGCACGAATCGTGGGAGCCGTCACGATCGGTGATGGCGCGACGATTGGAGCCAACGCGGTAGTAGTCCACGATGTGCCCCCGGCGGTAACCGCGATTGGCGTTCCGGCATTCGTGCACGACCGCCGCATCCGGAAGGGCGCCGGTTACAATGGCGAACCCGGAGGGTAACGGATGAGTGTTCCGGAGGGCCTGGTCCCGCGATCAATTCAGCGGTGGGGAGATCGCAGGTCCCTGAGGACGATTGCCAAGAATTTCGGATCTCGAAGCAAGTAGCGCTTCCACAATCGTCTTGGCTCGTTCGCGAGGCGGTACAACCACTCGAAGCCGGCCGTCGAAACCCAACGTGGCGATCGCTTCGTTACGCCTGCGATGAAATCCAACGATGCCCCAATTCCCAGAATGACGGAGGGTCGCACGATCTCCCGAATTCGATGTGCCCACAGCTCTTGCTTCGGCGCGCCGAGGGCCAAAAAAAGGAGGTGCGGCCGGGCGGCACGCACAGCCGCGAGGACATTCTCATGTGCCGAAATGTCAGTGGCTAGGTCGATCGACGGAGAGCTGGTTCCAACGATTTGGAGACCAGGATGATCGCGCTCCAAAATCTCCTTTGCGCGCGCCGCGACCCCGTCGGCCGCCCCGAGAAAATAGACTCGCCACCCACGTTCGACCGCGCGGGCCATCAAGGGCTCAATGAGGTCGGACCCGGAAACCTTCTCGGGTAATGGTGTCTTCAGGAGCCACGAAGCCCAGACCACCGGAACGCCGTCAGCGAGGGACAGGTCCGCAACCCGATACGCTGCGCGAAAGCCCGCGTCGTGCTCGGCAAGCACTACGTGGTCGACGTTGGGCGTGAAGACCATCCCGCCCTCCCCGCGGTCCACGAGCGCGGCGATGGCGTCGATGGCCTCGTTGAAACGAAGCGCGTCGATGTATACGCAACCAATCCGTACGCGGGGCCGCATCGTTTCTCCGGAGCGTGCCCGTTCACCTGGAGAGAAGCGACGCACGGGTCAGGTAGAGATCCATGAACCAATTGCGAAAGAAGGCAACACCTTCATGGCAGGAGGCTAGTCATCGACGGGCGCTCTTCGCGCGACGCTGCCTAACTACGATGGCGCCCACCACGTGATCGCGTCCCACCTCGGCCATCGTCTCCTCGGCGGTTTGGACATCGGCCACACCCAGATCGATGCACAGCACCGTCGCATCTGCCGAGCGAGCGATCGGGATCGCCGTCGGGTTCTCGAACGGGGGACGCAGTGCGATGACCACGCACACGCCAGAGTCGGCCTGTACTCTCACTTCTCTTTGTTGATATTCGACGAGGCGGAGACTTAAATCACGAAGGTCGAATACACACGATGGCTTGCCCCGATACCGCCACGCAAGCTTCGCAAGCAGCTCAGCGATGCGCAGGGTGTCGATCGACTTACTCACCCCGAGAACAGCCAAGGAACGCCACTCTCGGCGTTGGGTCGCAAGCCACAACTTCTGATACCGCACGTCGTCCCAGACGTTCGGAGTCTCGGACGCGCGAGGGACGAGGGCAACGCTGGGAGGGGCCGGATCCGAGCTCACGTCCACCTCATTGCGGCTTCTCATCTTCACGCGCCGTGCGAACCCACTCGCCGGGACTGCGCTTCAAGCTAGATAGCGACAGCGCCAACTTCCAAGTCATGTACACCGGGGCCCACGCCAAGTCGAGAAGGCCCCGGGCCCCCGTTCCAGAGAGTGCCACGCCGCGCAGGACATAGACGACGACCATGCCAATCGCGATGACCCATGGCGCGACGGTAGCCGTATACCGCCCCGCGGCGGCAACAATCGCGATGGAAGCGGCGGCGCCGACGAGGGCCGCCCCAAAAACGTAGGTAAGCGGGGGGACGAGCAGATCCATCGCCATGTCGAGGAGGACCGGCTCGCGACGGGCAAGCGCCGCCCTCACGAGGGGACCGCCGTGCATCTTTGCCAGGGCGTATCGGCCACCCTCCCAACGCCGACGCTGCGATCGAGAGGCGCGCTCGGTCGAGACCATCTCACCGAGCACTCGCGCCTCCGGAACGTATCGAACGGCGCAGCCACCGAGCGCCAAACGAATGCCGTACTCGAGATCCTCCACAATCGAAAATGCGTCGTACGGTACGTCGGTTAGTATTCGGCGCGAGAAACCCATTCCATTTCCACGGAGCCCACAGGACACGCCGAGCCGCTCGCGCCCTAGCGAGCGGACACCGTGAAAGGTTGCGAGCGCGATGAGCATGAGACGCGTTCGCCATGAAGCCTTGGGGTTGCGCACGCCATACTCGGCCTGGACGGCGCCCGCACCCGACTCGATCCGCGCGGCAAAGGCGCGGAGCAGATTGGGCGACACGACCGTGTCCGCATCGACGACCACGGCCACGCCGGCAATGCCCTCGGAAAGGAACCGATCGAATGCGAACTTCAGGGCGTGACCTTTCCCTCGGAGTTTCTCGTCGTGACGCACGAGGACGAGGGCGCCGGCTTCCTCGGCGCGAGCGGCCGTCGAATCGCCGCAGTTGTCGGCGACGACGACCACACGGCGGAGTTCCACCGGGTAATCGACGGCCAGCAAGCTGCGCACCGTTTCGGCGATACCCCGCTCCTCGTTGTGCGCCGGGACGATGAAATCGAAGCGCATTCTCGACTCGGGGGACCGCAGCACCTGCGGACGACGCGAAAAAAGGGCAAGCACGAAGAGATAAGTCGCGCACGCCACCACGGGCAGCGACAGCAGGACAAGAAGGAGGACGATTGCGAACATTGTCCGAGGCGAGCCGAACGCGGCTCACATGGGCGGTTCGAGCTCGCCGAGCACGTCAATCTTCAAGTACCGGCGGATTTGCCACGTTTCAAGGAACCGCCCGGCTCGCCAGTCGGCAGCCGCCGCAGCCAGGAACGCCAGAACGAAAGCGGCCAAGACCGACCCGATTCCCAGGAGCACCGCGATTGGTTTCTTGGGGCCCTTCGGAACCTCGGGCGGAGTGATGACGCTGAAGCGGTACCGGAACTCTGTTCGCTTCATGTCGAGTTCGAGCTTCGCGTCGTCGACGCGAGCCATAATCTCTTGGTAGCGATAGATTGCAGCGTCCAACTTCGAGTGTGCGGGTGCCAGCCTTTGGTCGAGGTACGCCGACTTCCCATCCGTTGGCAGCGGCGG